>PLXI01000244.1:6638-20437 GCA_003151375.1 Hyphomicrobiales bacterium | reverse complement strand
TCGCCGATGATGAGATCAAGTTGAAAATCTTCCATCGCCGGATAAAGCACTTCTTCGACGATGGGGTTCAGGCGGTGGATTTCATCAATGAATAAAATATCGCGGTCTTCCAAATTGGTGAGCAGGGCGGCAAGATCGCCAGCCTTGGCGATGACGGGGCCAGAGGTGGCTTTGAAGTTGACACCTAATTCACGCGCCATGATTTGCGCCAGAGTGGTTTTGCCCAAGCCGGGCGGGCCAGCAAAGAGCACATGATCCAGCGCCTCTTTGCGCTGTTTGGCGGCCTCGATGAAGACCTTGAGGTTTTGTTTGATCTTAGTCTGGCCGACGAATTCGGCCAAACGCTGTGGGCGCAGATGGGTGTCGAGCGCGTCCTCGGGTTTTTGTTCGGGGGTGATGAGGGGGCGAGACGTCATCCTGTCGCCAGTTCTTTCAGCGCGGCGCGGATGAGTTTTTCGGGCGGTTGATCAGTGCCCGTTTTCTTCAACGCCGCAGAAACCGCCATGGCCGCTTGGCTTTGTCCGTAACCTAAATTGACCAGAGCTGAGACGGCATCACTTGCCGCAGTTGGCACATTGGCGGAAAGCTCCGCACCAATTTGCGCGAGGCCCACATCAACGGCACCCAGCTTTGGTACTTTGTCTTTCAATTCCAGCACCAAACGTTCCGCCAGCTTTTTGCCAACGCCATTGGCCTCACCGATTTTGGCTTTGTCTTGCAGGGCGATGGCCGAGGCCAATTCATTGGGGGACATGATCGACAGCACGGCCAGCGCCACGCGCGCACCAACACCTTGCACGGTTAGCAGCAGGCGGAACCATTCTTTCTCATGGTTTGAAGCAAAGCCGATGAGCCGGATGTTATCTTGGCTGACCAACATTTCGGTGTGCAATTCCGTTGCCTCACCGGCGCGCGGCAGCCCAGCCAAAGTTCTGGCAGAGGCGGAGGCAAAATAGCAAACGCCGCCAACGTCGATCATCACCCAATCGGTTCCAGTCGAATCAATACGGCCTTTTAATTTTCCGATCATGGGCTTGGCCTAAATGGCAAAGGTGAACAAGTCAAGAACGAGCGAGTTGGTCTTCTGTCACCTTGTGGCCGCGATGTTGTGCGTGGCAGATGGCGATGGCGAGAGCGTCAGTAGAGTCTGCGGTTTTGAGTTCAGCGCGCGGCAGCAAAATCTTGACCATGTGTTTCACTTGATCTTTCTCGGCATGGCCGTTGCCCACCACGGTTTTCTTGATCACATTGGGGGCATATTCCGCCACGCCGATTTTGCGCATCACGGGTGCGAGCATCACAACGCCGCGCGCTTGGCCAAGTTTCAATGTGGCTCTAGCATCTTTGTTGACGAAGGTTTCTTCGATTGCCGCCTCATCAGGTTTAAATTCATCCAGCACGGCGAGAATTTGTTGGTGGATTTGCAACAGGCGCGTGGCCAGATCATCTTCATTGACGGAATGAACGGCCCCATCGGCGATGTATGAAAGCCGAGATCCTTCAACCTCAATCACGCCCCAGCCCGTATGGCGCAGGCCGGGATCAAGGCCGATGATGCGGGTTTTCATTCTTCTGGCGGGTTGAGTTTTGCAGCAACATCATCGGAGAATTCCGCATTGATGAAAACATTTTGCACGTCATCATCTTCATCCAACGTATCCACCAAGCGCATCAATGTTTCAGCCTTGTCGAAATCATCCAATGGCGCCATCACGCTTGGCTTCCAAACCATTTTTACCGATTCCGCTTCGCCGAATTTTGTGGCGAGTGCTGAAGACACTTCATGCAAGGCCTCAAACGAACAGATAATACTGTGGTGGCCATCGCTGGTGGCATCATCAGCGCCAGCATCAATGGCAGCTTCCATAACCGCATCAGCCGAGGCCTTGCTGAGCGGATAAATGATTTCGCCAACGTGATGAAACATGAAAGCAACCGAGCCCGTTTCGCCCAAATTGCCGCCGAATTTAGCGAAGGCAGCGCGCACAACAGGTGCTGTGCGTGCACGGTTATCTGTGAGTGCTTCCACAATCACCGCAACGCCCGCCGGGCCATAGCCTTCGTAGCGAATGGTTTCGAAGTTTGCGCCGTCAGCCGCAGATGCTTTTTTGATGGCGCGTTCGATATTGTCTTTCGGCAGGTTTTCAGCGCGCGCATTTTGAATGGCCAGACGAAGCCGCGCATTGGACGAGGGATCAGGCACGCCCGCTTTAGCCGCCACGGTGATCTCGCGTGCCAGCTTCGAGAAGATTTTCGAGCGCATCTTATCCTGCTTACCTTTGCGGAACATGATGTTTTTATATTGGGAATGGCCAGCCATTTAGGTCTCTTAACAAACTATGAATTTGTGCCCTTATAGAGGAGCAAATTAGCTTCATACAAGCGTTGCAATTTAACAGTGTTTTAAGCCAATCGGTTCACCTTAACCGGATTAGTGAGTGTGTGGAGTGCGTTTCATGACTAACGATTCTTATTCGCTGCAGGTTGGCGACATTGGGGCGGCCGCAGCTGCGGCTTTAAGAAGGGTTGGTACTTTGGCCGAACAGGCACCAAAGGGGCGGTTCTTTGCCTCTATTGCAACTTTGAATGAGCTATCTGCTCAGACGCTTGAGGCGTTGGAGCAGGGCGATATGCAGCGCGCCAGCCATGTGGCCGCGCAATTGGCACAAAAAGGCAGCTTTAAGATTCCGAGCTTCTTTAAGAAGAAGGCTTAAGCTGGGGATTCTGATTTCCACTTAGCGCTAGGTTCTGGTGTTCCGCTTTGCAGGTTGGGACCAGCCAAATGCATCACCCTGCCAGTGTATTCTGACAATTGGCCAACCTCCCAACGTAAATCACAATCGCGCGGTTGCGCAATAAGCCAGTTTAGCTCATGGCGCGTTATACCAATGTCGCGCAATTGGTAATCGTTCATCTGGGTCAGCAAGCGCCGCATATCGCGCCGCAAACCCCAGTTCAAATAAAGTAGGTGCAATTTGCCGAGCAGGCCGTGGGGTGCCCGATATTCTGCCTGTTGCTGGACGTAGTTGCGCATGATTGCACCTTTGTATCGATTGCATCTATTTTATTTCGTTGATTTCAAGATGATGTACCTATACAATGATCCGCGTAACGAGACAAACGGAACATTGTATCCATGACAATTTGGTTACCGGAATTAGATCGTAGCAAGCCTTTATATGTGGCTATCGCCGATGCGATGGCGAGCGATGTGGCCAATGGTGTGTTGGCGCGCGGTGATCGTTTGCCGCCGCAGCGCGAATTGGCATGGAAGTTGGGCGTGACGCACGGAACCGTAACGCGGGCTTACCGTGAAGCAGAATTGCGCGGGTTACTAGCGGGTGAAGTGGGACGCGGCAGTTATATTCGTAACGTCGAAGTTCCACAGCCGCTCGCGCCAAATGCTGGTAATGTCGCTGAGTTGGTTGATTTGAGCCATGTCACGCCGCCAACGATCATTTCAGGTGACGAGTTTGATCTGGCACTCGAGTCAATCATGCGCAATCCCAACAAACTTTCTCTCTTGGATTATACGCCGCTGGAAGGCTTGCCTCAGCACAGAGAAATGGCGAAGCACTGGTTGAAGCGCAGCGGCATAGAGGTAGGCATACAGAATGTTTTTGTAACTGGCGGTGCGCAAGTCGCTTTGTTGACAATCTTGCAAGCCTTGGCGCAGCCCGGTGAAAAAGTTATGGCTGAGACCATCAACTATGCCTTGCTGCGCTCCACCTTTGAGACAGCACATGTAGAGCCTTTGTGCCTGGGCATGGACAGCGATGGTTTGCTGCCAGAAGAATTTGAGAGAGCAGCAAAGGCTGGGTTGTCTCGATTGCTTTACCTGGTTCCGTCCATACAAAATCCGACAACGCACAGCATGGGGCGTGAAAGGCGCGACGCGATTGTTGCCATCGCGCGCAAATATGATGTGACAATTATTGAAGATGACATTTTCAGGCTGTTAAATCCGCGCGCACAACCAGCCACTTTCTACACGCTAGCACCAGAACGCGTTGTGCATGTGACCAGTCTTTCCAAATCCATAGCGCCAGGATTACGGATTGGCTTTGTGGTAACACCACAAGGGCAGGAAAATATTTTGCACCGCCATCTTAGAAGTTTGAGTCCTCGAAGTGTTGGGATGATGGGCGAATTGGCGCGTTACTGGATTAACTCCGGCAAGGCGGATGAATTTCTGTCACGCGCTCAACACGTTCTGGCGCAACGCCGTGCGGCCTTTTTGGAGGTGTTCAAGGGCTTTCATGTGAACTGTGAAATGAGCGCGCCATTTGCTTGGTTGCAATTGCCGGATGAAATTTCTGCCAAACGTTTGACGTTAATGTTACGCCAGCGCCATATTGCCATAACACCCGGAACTGCTTTTGATCTTTCAGCCAAAAACCTTGCTGCCAATCATGTGCGCATTTGTTTTGGTTATTCATCGCAGAATTGGCAAGCCGCGAAAACGTTTCAAGAAATTAGAACAGTGATTGAAGACGGCGAGACGGAAGATTTTATGCCAGTGGCTTAGTTCGCCTGTGTCGGCTTTTTTGCTCTGTCCCACGCGGCGATCAGCAACTGAAGGATTATTGCCGCAATACCATTTACCAGCAAAGCATTTTGAATCCCTATATACTCAACGGAAAAACCGGTCATCAGACTGCCCAGTGGTAAGCCCCCGCGCGTAGCCAGCGCGAACAGGCTCGCACTTTGACCCAAAAGCTCAGGCTCGACTTTTGACTGGATGGTCGCATTGGCCGCAATACTTGAGACCGCCATGCATAAGCCCGCCATGGCCATGAGAAGTGGCACAGTCCAAAATATTTTGGTGAGACTGAGACAGGTGAGTATCAAGCCATATGTCAGAGCAGTCCATAAACTGAAGCGACGCAGGTAGCGACTTTGGGCAGCACCCAGCAAAGCCAAGCCGCCCATAAGTCCGCCCGCGCCGAATGCGCCAACAGCCATGCTGAAATGGCTCACTTCGCCACTGAACACATCCTTGATCAGGATTGGGCTGAAGATAATCAGCGGCCCGCATAGAACGCTATTTACCAGGACAGTGAGCAGCGCCACGCGCAGTTCTGGAAAACCAGCGATCTTCTTCATATCTTTGCTGAGGCTATGCTGTTGGCGCTTGGGTCTTTGCTTGGGATCCAATCGTGGCAGAGCGAAAAGTGCTGCGCCAATAAAAGGTATGTATGATGCAGCACTGATGGCAAAACAAGCGAAAGCCCCAACGCTTGATATCAAAATGCCCGCCAATACGGGCCCCAAGATGCGTGACAAGTTCATTTGGGTGGAGTTGAGCGCAAGGCCGCGAGCGATCTGATCATGCTTGACCAGTGACGGTACAATGGACTGGAAGGACGGCATAGAGAGTGCGTCTGTTACGCCGACGATAACGGAGAGGCCGATGATCCAGTAGGGATTGATGGGCAGGCTAAAGAATAGAAAAGCCGCGATTGCCAATGGGCATAGCATTTGGATAGATTGGAAAAGTGTAATAATGCTGCGGCGGTCACGCGTGTCTGCCAATACGCCGCCCAAAAGTGTGAGGAGCCAGACGGGGGCATTGGTCGCGAAATTGTCCAGACCCAAGATGAAGGGGGACGCGCCCAAACTGAGCAAGAGCCATGGCTCGGCAACCGATTGCGACCAAGTGCCAATACTCGATAGGAAACTCGCCACCCAAAAGGTTCCGAAGCGCGGGCTGGCGAGCAGGTGGAATGAAGCCTTCAACTCGGCAGTTGTCGTTATTTTTTCTGCTTCATGCGGCACCAAGGGCAGGGGCATTCATCAAACACCAAAGTTTGTTTCTGGCATAGATTGCTCGAGCCTGCCACCCAAACGGATGGGAGCTATTGCGGTGGCCAACCCCGTCTTATCATCGGTATCAACGATCACACCGCAGATGGTGGCTTCACCTTCAGCGGGCCTCATGCGTTCAATCGGCAGCTTGCGTAAAAAACGTTGCAGCGGCTCGGTTTTGTCCATGCCGATCACTGAATCAAAGTCGCCGCACATGCCCGCATCACTCATATAAGCCGTGCCGCCATTTAGGATGTGATGATCAGCGGTTGGTGTGTGCGTATGCGTGCCGACAACCAGCGATGCGCGGCTATCAACGAAATGTCCCATGGCCATTTTTTCTGATGTGGCTTCGGCATGCATGTCGATCAGGATCGCATCACAATCGCGGCCCAGTTTGCAGGCTTCGATTTCATGGTCAACAGCAGGGAACGGATCATTGAGTTGTGGCTCAATCATCACGCGGCCCATGGCATTGATGACCAACACGCGCTGGCCTTTGGCAGTTTCCACCATAGCTGTGCCACGGCCCGGGCAACCCATTGGCCAGTTCAGCGGGCGGATCATGCGGTTTTCGCGTTCAATGAAGATGAGGGCTTCGCGTTGATCGAAAGAATGATTGCCCAGCGTTATCACATCAGCGCCTGCTTCGCGCAGTTTCAGATAAATTTCTTCGGTTATGCCAAAACCATGGGCTGCGTTTTCGCCGTTTACCACAACGAGATCAGGCTTCAACTTTTCGCGCAACATCGGAAGCTGTGCGTAAACGGCATCGCGGCCTGAGCGGCCAACAACATCGCCCAGAAACATCAAACGCATTTCACAATACCTTTTTCGGTCATTATATAATCCAGTTTCATATCATGCGCCTCATGCGGCACATCTGCCACCTCTTGGTCCGTATAGGCAACACCGATGGCAATGATGGGTTTCTTGGCGCGAAGCTTGGCCAAAGTCGCATCATAAAAGCCACCACCATAACCAAGCCGATAGCCCGCCTTATCAAAGGCTAGCAAGGGCACGAGTAAAACATCTGGCTCAACCACCGGCGCGCTGACGAGAGGCACAGCAATTTTCATCACACCAATTTCCATTGGCTCTCCGGGCAGCCAACGACGGAAAATCAATGGCTGGCGTTTGGCGACCACCACAGGCAAACAAGTTGTCCAGCCTTCGCCTGCCAGCTTGCCCAAAAGCTGGCGCGTATCGATCTCGTTGCCGTAAGGATGAAAAGCTGACACGCAAGAAAAGCCCGGGTGAGGTTTGACCGGAAAAGGGTGGCTGAGCAGGCGCAGGGCCGCCATCTCAGCCAGCTTATCATGCAAGCTGGTGCGGTGATTAACGGCATGCGCGCGCAATGCTGCCTTTAACTGAATGGTGTCAGTGGTCATGGCTCCTTGCTGCCATCAGACACGAAAAGCTGCAATGCTTAATTGCTGTTGCGCGCTGGATCTTATCTTGGTTCGTTAGGTGCTGCCTGTCGCGTTAGCCACGCGAAATAGATCAGCCCCACCAGAAATAATCCAGCGGCGATTATGAAACCCGCACTGGGAGAAACCAGATAGGGGTTAGGTCTCATAAAATAACTAAAGGCCAGTGAGAAGAAAACCGTACCAGCCATCGAAGCAATGTTCATGATCGAAGATAGCCCACCCTGCAACTCGCCTTGGGCATTTTCAGGCACAGCCTTGGACAGAATGGCAGACACCATCGGGTTCACAAAGCCTTCTGGTGCGTTGACGATCAGAATTGCTAAAACAAAAATCAGGCTTGGTGCAAGACTGAAGGCAATGGCAGCCAACATCGCGCCGGCAAAACCAACGAAAACTAAATTTCGTTCGCCAAAGCGCTTGACCAAAGGCCCAGTTAGAACTCCTTGTGTGAAGGCCATCGCCGTTCCAAAGGCGGCTAAGGTTAAACCAATCAATCCTGAGCCCCAGCCGAATTTCGCTGTGGCCCAAAATGGCCAAGTGGCGGGATAGACAGATGTTGCAAAGAAAAACAGGCCCAGCAAAATACACAGCGGCATGACTTGCTTATATTGGCGGAAGATTTTCAATGCGCCCAACGGGTTGGCGCGTGACCAATTAAAAGCGCGGCGATTTTCATTGGTAAGTGTTTCTGGTAAAATGAAATAGCCGTAGACAAAATTGATCAACGAAATTGCAGCGGCGGCAAAGAATGGCACGCGAGGTCCGAAGGCACCGAGCAATCCGCCGATCACAGGGCCAATGACAAAGCCTAAGCCAAAGGCAGCGCCGAGAAATCCGAATGCCTTGGCGCGGTCTTGTGGCTTGGTGACGTCGGCAATATAGGCATTGGCGACGACATAGGAGGCACCGCAAACCCCAGAAAGGATGCGGCCCACAAAGAGCCACATGATGTTGGGGGCAAGTGCCACGATGAGATAGTCACAGCCCAAGCCAAATACAGCAATCAATAACAGCGGCCTGCGGCCGTATGCGTCTGAGAGGTTGCCTAACGTTGGGCCAAAAAGAAACTGCGCCAAAGAGAATGCGCCATAGAGCAAGCCGCCAATTTGAGCAGCGTGAGCCACGTCCGTGTGGGCTATCTGTGAAATCAACGCTGGCTGAACCGGAATGATCAAGCCAAAGCCCACCATGTCAAGCAGCACTGTGATGAAAATAAAAGTGATGGCATATTTAGAGGTGGGAGCGATTGTCATATGCGGTTGGCTTAGCAGCAGTTGCTGTGCATTGCACCTTCTGCAACACTCCTCAGATGATAATAGATTCTCGTACTTCTCCCGCACGCGCCCGTTGGGCAGTTTTTAGTATTTTTCTTCAGGCTGGGTTAATCATTGGGGCATGGGTGCCGCATGTGCCCTTGGCCAAAGATCGCCTCGGCGTGGGGCCAGCGGTATTTGGTTTGGGCTTGCTGGCGATTGCGGTTGGGGCCGTCATCTCTATGCCTTTTGCAGGCGCATTGATCAATCGTTTCGGCAGCGCGCGCATCACGCTTTTTGGCGGTCTGATATTTGGCATTGGATTTTTGGGGCCGGTGACTGCGCCAACCTTGCCGCTATTTATGGCGGGAGGGCTTGCTATGGGACTGGGCATGGGAACAATGGATGTTGCCATGAATGCACATGGCTTGGCGGTTGAAAAAGCTTTGGGCAGGCCAATTATCTCGGGCCTTCATGCGGCCTTTAGTGTTGGCGCAATGATAGGTGCATTTAGTGGTGCGTGGCTGCTTGAAATGGTCGGACCGCTTTCACAGGCATTCATTTTCACTGCGTTATTTATCGTGCTGCACATTTTCATGTGTATGAATTTGTTGCCTGCCACGATTGATAAAGGCCTTTCTGAATCGCATTTCGGTTGGCCCACCAAAGCCACCATTGGCCTCGGCGCTTTATGCTTTCTGGCATTGATGATTGAAGGTTCAGTTTCGGATTGGGCTGCTATTTTGATGCGGCAGAAATTTACCATTGATGCAAGCTATGCTGCGGTTGGTTTTGGCTGCTATCAAACCGGCATGGCAGCGGCGCGCTTTCTCGGTGACACTTCACGCAAAAGGTTTGGTGCGGTAAATCTTATGGTGGTCAGCGCTGTACTGGCAGCAGTTGGAATGNNTCGGCTGCGGCGTTGGTTGCACCTTCGGCTTGGATGAGCTTTTTGGGCTTTGCACTGGGCGGCATTGGCATTGGTAACTTGGCACCGGTGTTATTTGCAGGCGGCGGCAGGTTGGAGCCGGACGCTCCGGGGCGCGGCATCGCAGCTGTTGTTTCGATGGGCTATGCTGGGTTTCTTGCTGGGCCACCGATCATTGGATTTGTTGCACAGATTTCAACTCTGCAAATCGGCATGGGCTTGACGGTGGTGGCCGCTTTAGTCATTGCAGTGTTTGCACGCGGTGTTGCGCCTGCTGATAATTATTGAGAGAGACACCCATGAAACTGAAAGACCGTGTTGCCATCATCACCGGCGCTGCGCGTGGCATTGGCCTTGCCATAGCGGAAGAATTTGCCAAGCAGGGCGCGAAGGTCGTTATGTCGGATGTGTTGGACGCCGAAGGCCAAACTGAAGCGCAAAAACTGAATGCGCATTATCAGCATTGTGATGTTTCTAAATCTGCTGATGTGCAAACCCTTGTGGCGGCCACTGTTAAACTTCACGGCGCGGTGGATATTCTGGTCAACAACGCCGGCATTTCCATTGCTGGAGATTTTTTGGAAATCACCGAAGATCAATTCGACAAAGTGATTGGCGTCAACCTCAAGGGTTCATTCCTTATGGCGCAAGCCTGTGCGCGCGAAATGGTGAAGCAAATTGCGGCTGGTCGTAAACCGGGTGCGATTGTGAATATGTCTTCAGTCAATGACACTTTGGCGATCCCAGCCATTGCGCCTTATACGATGAGCAAGGGCGGCGTTCGCCAACTCACCAAAGTTGCAGCGCTGGCACTGGCCGCGCATGGCATTCGCGTCAACGCTATTGGGCCAGGCTCTATCATGACCGATATGCTGAAAGGCGTGGCCAGTGACAAGGCGACGATGAACCGTGTTTTATCACGCACGCCGTTGGGCAGGGTGGGCGAGGCCTCAGAGATTGCCAGCGTGGCGGCGTTTCTGGCCAGCGATGAGGCGAGTTATATTTCAGGCCAAGTCATTTATGTGGATGGCGGGCGCATGCCGCTGAATTATGTGGTGCCGGTCAAGGATTAGCGCGGCGCAAGCCCATTGAGAAAAAGTTCAACGCCTGCCGCAACCACTTCTTCGACGCTGCGCTTTTTCACCAGATGTTGGGCATTAAACAGGCGTGGCTTGTGAGCGCAGCCAGAAATGACGTCTATAAATTGGAAGGCTGCGAGTTCGGGATCTGCTTCGCGCAAATCTCCTGCCGCCATGCGCCGTGACAAATAAGCGCCGATCTTAGCTATTTCAAAGGCTGGCCCTGCCTCAAAAAAACTGAGGGCGATCTCGGGAAATTTTTCAGCTATCGCCACAACGGTTCGAACTTGGGCGATGGATTCATCAGTTGACATCAAACGAACCATGGTGACGCCGAAATCATAGAGAACTTCGCGCACCGGGCGGCCATCATCCAAGATATTGGTGGATTGTTCGGCTTGGCGGCGGCGATCTTCATTTACCAGCGCCACAAATAGTTTTTCCTTGGAGGGGAAATAGGCATAGATCGTGCCTTTGGAAACGCCTGCCGCCTTCACAATGTCATTTATTGATGTTCCATCAAAGCCTTGGGCCAGAAAACTGCGACGCGCGCCATCCAGAATCTGTTGGCGTTTGGCATTATCGGATGTTTCTGCTGACAGAATCTCGACGGCACTCATTGTAATCTCATTATAATCACTCAAATGGGTTGTTCAGTCACTTTTTTTGACTAGAACGAACGGTTCGGTATTGCGTTTAACAGAAAGCTATGATACTTACAAGCATAAACCGAACGGTTCGGTCTAAAATTTAGGCAAATTGTCTTTGCCGCCCTTGTTTGACAGTGAAAGTGAAATTGCCATGTCTAGCCCTGCTTTGAAGCCAACCCAAAATGAACAGCTTGCGCCAAAGCCAGCTTTGGTGCCGCCACCGCAGCAAGCCCCGGCTGGGCCAGTGGCTGCCGACAAAAAGCCCTCCAATCTGCGCCGCATCATTCTTGGCGTGGTGGCCGTCGTGGCGTTGGGTTTTGCTGGCAAATATGGCTATGAGTATTTGACCGTTGGGCGGTTCCAGATTTCAACCGATGATTCTTATGTCAAGGCGGACACGTCAATCCTGTCCACCAAGATTGGTGGGCTGGTAACAGAGACTCCAGTGAACAACAACACGGCCGTGAAGGCGGGTGATGTTGTTTTGAGGCTTGATGCTTCCGACTACCAAACTGAGGTAGCTTCGGCCAAGGCCAAGATCGCCACACAGCAGGCCGCACTTGCCGTTATCGCACAACAAAAGCTAGCGCAGGGTGCCCAGATTGTTGCCGCTCAAGCCCAAATTCTAAGTGCCAAGTCAACTGAGTTGAATGCTGCGCAAAGCCAACAGCGCGCAAGTGTGTTGGTCAAAACTGCAGCAGGCAGCCAGCAAGCGCTGGATGATGCCACACATGCGCGCGATACAGCCGCTGCTGGCACTGCAGTGGCAGAGGCCAATTTGAATGCAGCACAGGCGCAACTTTCAGTACTTGATGCCAATGCTGAACAAGCCAAAAGTGCCATGAATGAATTGCAGGTCTCTCTCGACAAAGCCAACCGTGATGCAGCCTCGGCTGATATTCGCGCACCCTTTGATGGGGTTGTGGCTAACCGTGCAGTGGCACCTGGTGAGTATGTGGCACCAGGCACTAATCTTCTAGCGTTGGTTCCGGTTTCACAAAGCTTCGTCATTGCCAATTTCAAAGAAACCCAGCTTGCAGATTTGCATGTAGGCCAGAAAGTTGACATCACGGTTGACGCCTATAAGGGCCAAACGTTTGAGGGCAAGGTGGCCAGTTTATCGCCTGCATCGGGCGCTGAGTTTTCGCTGTTGCCACCTGATAACGCCACAGGCAATTTCACCAAGATCACCCAGCGTTTTCCAGTGAAGATTTTGTTGCCGGAAGAAGTGTCGCTGCGTTTGCGCCCAGGCATGTCAGTTGCTGTTTCAGTTGACAGACGCGATGTGGGCACGGAACAGAAGCCCGCTAACTAAGAAACCAATCTCATGTCAGCCAGCACTACGATAAACCAGTCAATCCCAGCGCCACCTTCGGTAAAATCCGATGCCGTGCCGGCGCGGCACATCATTGCGTTTTTCTTCATGGTGTTCGGCATGNNAGTGCCGACGAAATTCCATGGGTGCAGACCGCTTATCTGGTGGCCGAAGTGGTTATGATTCCACTGTCTGGCACACTGACACGCATCTTTTCCACGCGCTGGTTATTTGTGGTTTCGGCTGCATCCTTTACGTTGATGAGTTTGATGTGCGCACTGTCCTCGTCCATCGGCGAAATGATGGTGTGGCGTGCGTTGCAAGGCTTTTTGGGTGGGGCAATGATCCCTACGGTTTTTGCAACATCCTTCACAGTATTTCCGCCACGGTTGCGCAACGTCATTTCACCCATCATTGGCTTGATTGCCACGCTGGCGCCTACGATTGGGCCAACAGTGGGCGGTTATTTGACCGATGCCTACTCTTGGCATTGGTTGTTTCTGGTGAACATCGTTCCAGGTATTCTTGTCACCATCGGCACGTGGGCCACGATCGATTTTGATAAACCAAATTTATCGCTGATCAAAACTTTTGACTGGACTGGCATGTTCCTATTGGCAGTTTTTCTCGGCAGCCTAGAATATGTGTTGGAAGAGGGGGCCGCAGATGATTGGCTGAACTCTGAAACCATTTTCTACTTGGCAATCGCCTGCACAGTTTCTGGTTCGATCTTTTTCTGGCGGATGTTCACTAAGCTCAATCCCTTGGTTGACTTCTCAGCATTCAAAAACCGCAACTTCACGGCAGGCTGTATCTTTTCCTTCACCATGGGCATCGGGCTTTATGGCTTAACCTATCTCTATCCGGTTTATCTTTCTCGCGTGCAGAACTATTCATCAATGATGATTGGTGAGACGATGTTTGTCACCGGCATTGCGATGTTTTTGACAGCACCAGTGGCTGGCCGCCTTTCCGGCATTGTTGATCCGCGTATCATGATCGGCGGTGGCTTTATCGGTTTTGCGTTGGGTACTTGGCAGGCCCATTACATCACATCTGATTGGGCCTTCTGGGAATTGCTAGTGCCGCAGATCTTGCGTGGCGTTTCATTGATGATGTGCATGGTGACGGTGACAAACATCGCACTCGGCACGCTTACGCCATTAGAACTGCGCGGTGGTTCTGGCCTGTTTAATCTCACGCGTAACCTTGGTGGCGCAGTGGGATTGGCGCTGATTAACACAGTGATGAACCAACGTTTTGATTTACATTTACAACGCCTGCATGATGTTGTGACGTTTGATTCCAGTGCTGCAACTCAGCAGTTGCAGGA
>PLXI01000244.1:0-6626 GCA_003151375.1 Hyphomicrobiales bacterium | reverse complement strand
GGCATCGTGTTGATGTTGCCGCTGCTACAAAAACCCAAGCCTGTTGGTGGCGGTGCCGGCGGCGGGCATTAGAGACCTGGTCACGTAATGGGCGCAATCAGTCATTTCGGTTTTCATTTCGAAAACTTAGGCCGCAGGCCTCGCGAATGAAAGTGCTGTCGCTGTTGCGCTGATCTCGAACGGGGTTGCATCAGACCAGAAGCGTTGAGCAAACTTGCTGGCATCCACCCGGTAAGGCCGGTCCCACTGGAACTGCATTTCGCGCATTTCGCCTAAGATCGGCATGAATAGGCCGAGTGGTGCCAAACTCCAACGCGGCAACACCGTGGCTTTCGGCTTCACTGCAAGCGCCGCCGCGCCGAGCGCAAAGATCTCGCGCAATGTGCGCGTCGGTGCACAAGGAACATGCCATGCTTGTCCGAACGCATCGTCCGGCGCATCGAGCAACGTTACCACTGCGCGTGCAAAGTCTGGCACATAAGCCACATCATGCGGCTGATCTGGCGAGACGACAAATTGCGCCGTTTTGCCCTTGGCCAATGCGCCGAAAGCAAACTCGCCGAGATGCGAGTTAGTGCAGCCGGGGCCATAAAAATCCGGGGCGCGCAGTGCTGCGACGCGAATGCGCCCCGCGTCGCTCGCAGTAAGCCAGATGCGTGTCACCTCGGCGCGCACCGCAGGCTTCACGCCGAAATCGGTCAGCGGCATCGTCTCAACCAGTGGCACGGTTTGCGGACCATACATATAAAGATTGTCGACGAAGACGAGCCGCGCGCCGATTTCCGCCGCCGCCTCGATGATATTGTGCATCGCTAGCGGCCATAGTTTGCGCCAGACCTTGCCGAAATAGGGTAGGCCGATCGACAGAACGATCTGTTTGGCACCTTTCATCGCTGCGCGGACCTGATCGAGATTTTCTATATCAGCAGGTGCAAACGACCCGCCAACCGGCAAATCACTGGGCGAGGAACGTTGGACAACCCGGAAAGCTTGACCGCGCTTTGCAAGCAGTTCACCAGTGGCGCGCCCAACGGGCCCATAACCGAAAATGACAATCTCAGGATTTTTCAAGGAACTCACTTCAGCTTTTTAACATCGGTGCCATTGACGAGAATTTGGCCATCAGGTGTGGCTTCAATATCCCAAGATGTGCTGCCATCAGCAGCTGCTTTGCCGAGGCCTTTGGCAACGATCACCACCGCACCTACCTGCTGCAAGCCAGCTTCGGGCGGGGCGGCATTGATGATTTTCATAACATCATCAAGGCCAGAGAGCGTGATCTTGGCTTTGCCAGTTGGCGCAGCGGCAGGGCCTGCGGAGAAGCTGCCTTCAGCGCCAAGATTGTAGGTGCCATTTGAAACAGAGCTTGGCCCAAGTGTTATTGTGGCGGCCCCTGTTGGCAATAGTGCTTGGGCTAGTTTATCAGTCACGTCCTTTGAGACGGGCGGGGTTACAGAGAAATCTGCAGCGTCCAAGAAACCCGTGGCAAAAGTGGCAAGATCAAATCCACTCAGTTTAAAATCCAACTTAGAATTTTTTGCTACAAGGCCCTGTGCCCAAATTGGCGCAAGGCCGGACGGGATGGTCAGACCATCCACTGAGAAGCCTTCTTCAAGAGAGCCATCTTTCACGAGGCCATTGGCCTTCAACAAGAAGCCAGCTTTGTCAATTGTGAAGGGGCCAAGTGGAGTGACAATTTCGACTTTGTCGAAGCTGCCTTTTTCATCAATTGTTTGGAACACTGGCAAAGCTTCGACCAAGATCGACTTAAGCTCACCTTGATCTTGCGCCGTGGGCATTGGCTCTGGATGGGCGATGCCAAATTTCAATAGATCAAGCCAAGGCTTGCCCTTGGCACCAGTCATTGCCACATCAAATTGCCCGCCAGACGACTTCACATTGATATCAACTGGTTGTTTGCCATCATCGACATGTTCAACCAAAGCGAACTGGCCAAGTGTGGCGTTTCCATTGATATCAACACCACCAGCGGGATTTAGTTTCATGGTGGATTTGGTCGACATGCCATCCCCCGTGATGTGAGCATTGATTTTTACGCCCTTTTCATCGGAAAAATCCTCGTCAACCACAAATGACTTGGCTGTCGCATCGCTCGCTGTGAGGATGCCTTGGTCAAGATCAAGTGTAGCGTTAAAAGACATTCCAACGATCTTTTCGTTTAACGATCCGGTCGGCATTTTTCCGGCAACAGTCAAATCACCTTCTTGGTGCAGCTGCCATTTGTTGCCACCCATTGGCTTGGCGGTGATTTCAATCGGGCTGATGGTGGCATCGATACCTTTGGCTTTGGCGCTAGCTAAAAGTGCGGTGAAATCCACTGTAGCTTTATAGCCATCATCCAGTGGTTGAATTTTAAGCTGGTCTGCCATTGTCCCCAGATAGGGCTTTAAGGCATCACGAATTTTATCCGCATCGGCTTGGGTTGTGGCCGCCAGTGCGGGCAGGGAGGTTGCAGCTAAAACTAAGATACTCAAGCGGATGGCTTTTAATGACATGTCGGGCTCCCTTTTTCGAGGCGCAAGTTAGCGCGAGTTTTTGCACCTTGCTAGAGGCAAATCTAATTGAGGTTATCAGTTCAATCTGCCGTTGCCGCTTGCACGGGCGGGGCAATTCTGTATGAGCTAACCCACGGCCCCCGGAGTCTCTGTCCGATGGGGCCGTTGTCTTGTGAACAGGAAACAAAAATGGCGAATGTGGCTGTGGTGGGTGCCCAATGGGGCGATGAAGNNAGGGCGGGCACAATGCCGGCCACACACTAGTCATTGATGGCAAAGTTTATAAACTCTCGCTGCTGCCTTCAGGCATCGTGCGCCCTGGCAAACTTTCAGTAATTGGCAATGGTGTGGTGATTGATCCATGGCACTTGGCCAAAGAGATTTCGGGCCTGCGCGCACAGGGAATTGTGATTAACCGGGACAATCTTCGCATCGCTGAAAATGCAACCTTGATTTTGCCACTGCACAGTGAACTTGACCGGATGCGTGAAGAGGCTGCGGGTGCTGGAAAGATTGGCACCACTGGGCGCGGCATTGGCCCTGCCTATGAAGACAAAGTGGGGCGTCGTGCCATTCGTGCCATGGATTTGGTCGATGGTGAAGAGCTTAAGCACAAAGTTGATCGCATGTTGGTACATCACAACGCCTTGCGCAAAGGCATGGATAAACCGCTGCTTGATGCAGCCACAGTGCACCGCGAATTGATGTCGGTGCGTGATCATGTGCTGCCTTATCTTGATGCGGTATGGCATTTGCTTGACGGCATGAAGCGCGATGGCAAGCGGATTTTGTTTGAAGGTGCGCAAGGCATATTACTTGATATCGATCACGGCACTTATCCTTATGTCACCTCATCCAACACCATTGCAGGCCAAGCTGCTGGCGGCTCTGGCATGGGGCCATCGGCGGTGTCTTATGTTTTGGGTATTGCTAAGGCCTATACCACGCGGGTGGGCTCTGGCCCGTTCCCCACTGAGCTGCAAGACGATGTAGGTGAATTGCTCGGCCAACGCGGCCATGAATTTGGCACTGTAACGGGGCGCAAGCGCCGCTGTGGTTGGTTTGATTCTGTTCTCGTGCGCCAAGCGATTAAGACATCAGGCATACAAGGCATTGCGCTTACAAAGCTTGATGTGCTTGACGGATTTGATGAGATCAAAATTTGTGTGGGCTATGAGCTTGCTGGCAAGGCGGTTAATCTATTTCCGGCCTCAGAGGCGGCGCAGGCGCAAGTTAAGCCTATCTACAAAAGCTTTGAGGGTTGGAACGGTAAGACCTTTGGGGCACGCTCATGGAATGATTTGCCGGCACAAGCTGTCAAATATGTGCGTTATCTTGAGGAGCTCGTGGAATGCCCGGTGGCACTGCTGTCCACCTCACCGGAACGTGAGGACACAATTTTAATCGCTGATCCGTTTGCCGATTGATTAGCGCAGACGACTTGCAGCCAAGCGCAAGTCAATAATATCACTTCCATTATTGCGAGGTATATCAAGTTGGCTGAGTAAAAAGCCCGGCAGTTCCGACTCGCTCATTGGTTGGCCAAAATAAAAGCCTTGCAGGAAATGCGCGCCAAGGCCAGCGAGCACTTCTTGCTGTTCTTTGGTTTCAATACCTTCTGCTGTCACTTTAAGGCCCACGTGCTTGGCAACACTGAGAATGGTTTCCAGAATGCCCTTGGCGACTGGCGTTGAATCCATTGCTGCGATAAAGGCCCGGTCAATCTTCAACTTCGAGAACGGGAATTTCCACAAATAGCTGAGGCTGGAATAACCGGTGCCGAAATCGTCCAATGCAATACCGCAACCCAATTCCTGTAGCGCCAGGAATTGTATCTGAATGCTTTCACTGT
Source organism: Hyphomicrobiales bacterium (assembly GCA_003151375.1). Classification (GTDB taxonomy): domain Bacteria; phylum Pseudomonadota; class Alphaproteobacteria; order Rhizobiales; family Aestuariivirgaceae; genus Aestuariivirga. The sequence goes on along the minus strand of PLXI01000244.1, from coordinate 2,258 downwards.
CTTTCAAGACCGAACTTTCAGTGACTTCCAATTCTAGTTGATTGGCTGGCAGAGATGAAAGTTGCAACGCATGATGCACGTCGGTGGTGACAGTGCCGGCATAAAATTGTTCGGGCGAGATGTTCACAGCCACTGTCAGATGTGATGGCCAATTCGAAGCAATCCGACAAGCGTCAAACAAAGCCCATGCGCCAAGCTTGGCGATGAGGCCAGATTCTTCAGCAATGGGGATGAATTCGGCGGGAGAAACGCTGCCCAACTCAGGCGTTTTCATCCGCATCAGAGCTTCAAAGCCAACGAGCTTGGATGTTTTGGCTTCGAAAACGGGTTGAAAATACATTTCAATATAACCGTTTTCGAGTCCTTGTTGCAGAGCGTTCAAAACATCCATGCGTCGCTTGGCGGATTTAGCCAATGCGGGATTGTAAAAAGCATAGTTTGCGCCACCGCGCTGAACGGCGATTTTCACGGCGAGATCGGCGTTGTGTAAAAGCGATGCAGCATCACCTTCGCCTTCGCTGTCGCAATCAGCGGCCAGAGCGACGCCAGCGGCAACATCCATCACCAAGCTTCGATCGAGCCAATCCACTGGCTGTTGCAGGACCTCGAGGATTTCTTTGGCCGTCGTCATGGCCATTAAGGGATCAGTGATATTGGGAAACAAAATAGCGAATTGATCTTGGCTCAGGCGACCTTTCACATTGTCCGGCAATGACATCAAATTCAGTCGTGATGTCAGTGCTGAAATCACATAGTCGCCGACATGGCGGCCCAAGGTTCCGGTGATGCGAGGAATGTCGCGGACCAACACTTCAATAAGTGTGCCGGGTCGATGCGAGCCCGGATTTGTCGGAAGATAGATTCGCTGATTGGCTTCGGTGAGAAAAGCGGCCCTGGTGAGCAATCCTGTCAGACTGTCAGTGGTGGACAGGCGCTCAATATCTGCCTCCAACTCCCTCACTCGTGCTTGCAGCTCTTCTTGGTTCAGCGGTAAATTCGCCATGTTTTAGTTCCGTCTTCCACTTATAAGACTTGATTGAGAATCCATGGATGGATCATCAACTTGTGTAGCTTTCGAGGTGGTTAATGAAATTGATGAAATTAACGGTAATTGCCATGTGCCTGTTGTTTTGCGGGCTGAGTAATGCCGATGCCGAAACCTACCCGCAATTGGTGGCAAGGTTGGATAGCACTGGCATGTTTCAGCCGGTGGTGGAGCAACTCTTGTTGACCAAGTTGAATGAACTACGCGCCTCAAAAGGGTTGGCCCGGCTTGCTGTTGAAGGTGCTTTTACGGGTGCTGCGCGTGCCCATGTGATGGATATGGCACAGCGCAATTATCTGGGCCATAACAGCGCAACAGGTTTGGATTTTTCGGGGCGTATGAAAGCGCTGCAAGGCGGAGTGATGCGGTATTCAACCATTGGCGAAAATGCCGTGATGATGTATCCACCCCACGGCGCTGCCCAAGTGGCGGATACATTATTTCATAGCTGGCTGAACAGCCCGCCGCATTTGCACAACATGCTGCGCAGCGATTTCACCGGTGTTGCCACGGGTGCGGTGATTTTGAATGGCAAAGCCTATGCAGACCAAATCTTCGTAGGAGCGCCGTTGCCCCCGGAAAGCCTAGACCCCTGCAAGCAAACTTGCGTTTCTTGGCATTAAGGCCTTTGCAGCAGCGGCTTTCACCCCAGCTTGCAGCTTTTCAAAGGCGCGCACTTCGATTTGGCGAATACGTTCACGGCTAACACCAAATTTCTGCGACAGGTCTTCTAAAGTTGCTGGCTCGTCACGCAGTTTGCGCGCTTCAATGACTTCGCGCTCACGCTCGCTCAAGCTTTTCAAGGCAATCGTCAACATGGAATTGCGCTGATCGGCTTCTTCGTTATGGGCGAATACAGTTTCGGGGCTGTCATTTTCATCCACCAACCAATCCTGCCATTCACCTTCACCATCGGCGTCTGAGCGTAAAGGGGCATTGAGAGATGCATCACCTTTCAGGCGACGATCCATTGATACAACTTCAGATTCCTGCACGCCCAATTTCTTGGCGATGTATTTGACATGTTCTGGCTTCAAATCACCTTCTTCGATGGCTTTGATGCGGCCTTTAATTTTGCGCAAATTGAAGAACAGTTTCTTCTGGCTTGAAGTGGTGCCGATTTTAACCAGCGACCAAGAGCGCAGCACATATTCCTGAATCTGGGCTTTGATCCACCACATGGCATAAGTGGCGAGGCGGAAGCCGCGATCGG
>PLXI01000283.1:6926-8069 GCA_003151375.1 Hyphomicrobiales bacterium | reverse complement strand
TCGTTGCCTTCGCGGGTGCGTTCGCCAACACCTGCAAACACCGAATAACCACCATGGGTTTTGGCGATGTTGTTGATGAGTTCCATGATGAGGACGGTTTTGCCCACGCCAGCGCCGCCGAACAAGCCGATCTTGCCGCCTTTTGCATAAGGGGCGAGCAGATCAACCACCTTAATGCCGGTGACAAGAATTTCTGATTCGGTTGATTGTTCAATATACTCTGGTGCTGGCTGATGGATGGAGCGCAGGGTTTTGGATTTCACCGGCCCTGCCATATCCACTGGCTCACCGATCACATTGATAATACGGCCCAGCGTTTCTTCGCCCACAGGCACCATGATAGGTGAACCCGTGTCGGTCACTTCTTGGCCGCGCACCAAGCCTTCGGACGAATCCATGGCGATGGTGCGAACCGTGTTCTCACCCAAATGCTGCGCCACTTCGAGAACCAAACGATTTGTGCCGTTCATGGTTTCGAGTGCGTTCAAGATTTGCGGTAACTCGCCGTCAAAGGCCACGTCAACGACAGCGCCGGTGACTTGGGTGATGCGGCCCGCTGAGCCTGAGGATTTGGAAGCTGCTTTCTTAGCCATGGGTATAGTCCTTCCTTAGAGCGCTTCCGCGCCTGAAATAATTTCGATGAGTTCTTTGGTGATCTGTGCTTGGCGCTGGCGATTATATTTGATCGTCAACTTATTAATCATGTCGCCGGCATTGCGCGTGGCATTATCCATCGCACTCATGCGCGCCCCTTGTTCAGAGGCAGCATTTTCAAGAAGTGCGCGGAACATTTGCACGGAGATGTTACGCGGCAACAATTGCGTGAGAACAACTTCCTCGTCGGGCTCAACTTCATAACCTGCACCGCCGAGATCGGCAGACTTGGAAGTGTCCACTTTGGCCGGAATCAACTGCAACGCGGTTGGAACTTGTTGGATGACTGATCTGAACTCTGAAAAGAACAAGGAGCAAATATCAAATTCGCCAGCATCAAACATGCTGATGATTTTCTTGCCCACAATGTCGGCATCTTCAAAGTTAATGCTTTTGCGGCCGCGGAAATCAGTTGCTTCAACAACATATTTTCCGTGCAAACGCTTCAACGCATCAGCACCTTTTTTGCCAACCGTGAAAATCTTCACA
>PLXI01000283.1:0-6902 GCA_003151375.1 Hyphomicrobiales bacterium | reverse complement strand
CTTGGCCTGCAACAGCCGAAGACAGATTGCCCAGCACCATTGCCATGCGCTGTGAATATGGTCGCGCCGCTACAGCAGCCTCCTGTGCACGGCGCAGCTTTGCCGCCGCCACCATTTGCATGGCCTTGGTGATCTTGCGTGTGGCCTTAACGGAGGCGATGCGGTTGCGAAGGTCTTTTAACGAGGGCATTTTCTATGGTCCCCGCGTTTGCGGCGCTTGGCCAGATGACATATCCATCGCATGCTGCACTTCTCTTCTAAAATTCAGCGGACTAGCAATTTTCTCAATTGGGGTAAAACTCGTCCCCGAACCGCGAATATCAATTGTACCGTAGCCCAATATTCTTCCAACAATCGTTTGCGAAACCGTAATTGAATCGATACGCCCGATTTGCTGTTCCATCGTTTGTCGGCTGATCACGCCAGTTTTATGTATCACGCGCTTGTCCGTTACTGCCAATTCGGTGCAAATATAGGTCACCAGCTCTGCAATAAACGCGATCAAAAAAGCCAAACCGGCAAGCACAAAAAACACAAAGGCCAAAGTTGAATTTGAGTTGATGAAGATCATAATGCTTACTGCAAATACAAGTCCAATGAGTATGGCTTTTTTGAAATGTAACCAATGCAGTTTTGCTATGAGCAAAACCCGCTCATCCCCCAGCAAAATTGATTGGACGTATGACATGTTACAATCGACCGCGCTTACGCAAAGCTCTTGGCATAGGCATCAACGCCCGCCTTCAGCTTTGGCATCATAGTGTCTGAAATCGCCTTCTCAGTGCGAATGGCTTCCATCACATCCTTATGCTTGTCGCGGAAAGTGCGCAGCAAACCATCTTCAAAGGCTTTCACTTTATTGACAGGCAAGGCATCGAGATAACCGTTCACACCAGCATAGATCGAAACCACTTGTTCTTCTGTCTTCAATGGCGAGAATTGCGCTTGCTTGAGCAATTCAGTCAAACGCGCACCACGGTTCAAAAGCTTTTGAGTTGAAGCATCAAGGTCTGAACCGAACTGAGCAAAAGCCGCCATTTCGCGGTATTGCGCCAGCTCACCCTTAATTTTACCAGCCACTTGCTTCATCGCCTTGGTCTGGGCCGATGAGCCCACGCGCGACACGGAAAGGCCAACGTTCACAGCCGGGCGAATGCCCTGATAGAACAAATCGGTTTCCAAAAAGATTTGCCCGTCAGTGATCGAGATCACATTGGTTGGAATAAAGGCAGATACGTCATTGCCCTGCGTTTCAATGACAGGCAAGGCAGTAAGCGAGCCGCCGCCATTGGCATCATTCAGCTTGGCTGAACGTTCCAGCAAACGAGAGTGAAGATAGAACACGTCGCCGGGGTAAGCTTCGCGGCCTGGTGGGCGGCGCAGCAACAGTGACATCTGACGGTAAGCCACGGCCTGCTTGGAAAGATCGTCATAAGCAATCAGCGCATGCATGCCATTGTCACGGAAATATTCACCCATCGTGCAACCGGTGAAAGGTGCGAGATATTGCATAGGTGCCGGGTCAGAAGCCGTGGCAGCAATGATGATGGAATATTCCAGCGCGCCATTGTCTTCGAGAATCTTCACAAATTGCGCAACGGTTGAACGCTTTTGGCCGCAGGCAACATAAACGCAATAGAGCTTGTCTTTTTCTGGGCCAGCGATGTGAATGGGCTTCTGGTTCAGAATGGTATCTAAGATGATGGCGGTTTTGCCGGTTTGGCGGTCACCGATGATCAATTCACGCTGTCCACGGCCAACAGGAATAAGAGCATCAACAGCCTTAAGGCCGGTGGACATTGGTTCATGCACAGATTTGCGCGGAATAATGCCAGGCGCTTTCACGTCCACACGCATCATCTTCTTGGATTTGATTGGGCCTTTGCCGTCAATTGGATTGCCGAGCGCATCAACCACACGGCCGAGCAGTTCTTTGCCAACCGGCACTTCAACGATTGCACCGGTGCGCTTGACGGTGTCACCTTCTTTAATATCACGGTCAGCGCCGAAAATAACCACGCCGACATTGTCGGTTTCAAGGTTCAGCGCCATGCCTTTAATGCCGCCGGGGAATTCAACCATTTCGCCGGCCTGCACATTATCAAGGCCGTAGACGCGCGCAATACCGTCACCAACGGAAAGCACAGTGCCGATTTCAGCGACATCAGCGCCCTTATCGAAGTCTTTGATTTGCTTTTTGAGAATAGTTGAGATCTCGGCGGCGCGAATATCCATGTCAGGCGCTTCCCTTCATTGAAACTTTGAGGTTTTGGAGTTTTGTTTTGAGCGAATTGTCGATGAGCGTTGAACCGATTTTAACGGTTAAGCCACCGAGAAGTGATTGATCAATCGATGTGACGAGTTGCACGTCTTTGCCCACACGCGCATTAAGCGCTGCGGTCAAATCTTTCATCTGCGCGGGCGAGAGCTTTTCAGCTGAGGCCACTTCGGCCACAACCTCGCCATTGGCTTCAGCCACCATAGCTTGGAAAGCGGTGATTGCCCCAGGCAAAACCGCCAAACGACGATTTTCACACATCAGTTTGGCGAAATTTAATGCCAGGCCGGAAAATTCACCTTTAGCCGCCAAAGCTTCAATGGCGGCCATTTGATCTTCACTTTTAAATACCGGCGAAACGAGAAGCCGCTTTAAATCTGATGATTCAGCAATAGCCCGCGACAGGCTATCGAGGGCTTTTGATGTGGCGGGAACCGCCTTTTGTTCTTTTGCAAGCTCAAACAGCGCATTGGCATACCGCCCCGCCACGCCGCTTGTCATATTTTGTGCCGCCACGAGCAATGTTTCCGAATTGTTAGATTGACGCGAGGGCCTGCTAACACATGAAATTGGGGCTGGCAACGACGAATTGACGGCACAAAGTCGCGGCAGCAATTTTACAATAAAAAGCCCGGCGCGGGAGGAGGTGCGCCGGGCTCATTTGCTCGAGTCACTGCCGGGAGGAAGCGGCCTCGAGTTGATATCTTTTGATGCCCATATCAATGAGATCGGCATCTGACAGGCGCACATAAAGTGGGCGCGCTTGTCTTTGTGAAGCTCCCGGCATTTTTGAGCGCAGGAACCGACGAAGCATATTAGCGGGCCGCTTCGCGGGCAATTCGAGCGATATCGCCGCGGGCAATGCCCAAGTCAGCCAGTTCGCGGTTGGTGAGAGCCTGCAGCTCAGTTACAGTACGGTTGTAACGCTTCCAAGTGGTGATGCGGGTCTTTAAAACTTCAAACATATTCAAACTCCTTCTTGATCATCTTCTTTTGATCAACGTCCCTCATTTAGGTGCACTGCAGCAAAATGAGAAGTGCAAAATTTGCATGGCTACTAATACTCAATGATTATCATATGTTTATATAATTGTAATACTTTTAGGCGTTTATACCGCACTGCCACAAAGCCGCCACGATTAGGATCATTTTTTAGCCATCGGAGGTCTTGTCTTTGCCCATTTATTTACCCTTCTGGCGCTAGAACAGTCAAAAAGCAGGAAAGGCCACTAGAGTGACGGATATAGCTGACAGTAAAATTTTCGATTTTGGCGGAGCCTTTGGCGAATTGCGTGTCGAAAAGCCCAAACCCCGACTCAGTGGTTCTGTAGACAGCGGTGAGCTAAATTTCCTGCAAGCCCTTGTTGCTGCTGAAGAAGCCGCCTACCGCTGGGATATAGCCAGTGATACGATTACCTGGAGCAGCAATGTCACTGAGATTTTGGGCTGCAAGCTCGAATCCATCAAGACCGGGCGGCATTTTGCCAGCATGTTGGATTCTGAAAACCTCACAACACGCTATGAAGCTGTGTTTCATTCCAAAGAGCGCGACTTGGGCCCTGGGGTTTCTTTCAAAGTTGAATATGCTTTCCGCCCTCAAGCAGACCTGAATAGCAGCCTCATTCGCCTTGAAGACAATGGCCAATGGCAAGCAGGCGATGACGGCACACCCAAAATCGTTTTCGGAACGATCCGGCGCATTGACGCACGCTATGCCCGCGAACACAAGCTCAGCTTTCTTGGCACGAATGATCCGCTGACCGGCATGATGAACCGCGGTCGGATGACCGAAGCACTGGCAGAAGTAATTAACAGCGCCCAAAAATCTGGAACCCAATGCGCTTTTGCCATAGCTGCAATCAACAATCTCAATTTGGTCAATGATGCTTACGGCTTTGACTTTGGCAACGAAGTGATCGTCCAAGTCAGCCACCGTTTGAAACATGTGATGCGCATGGGTGATGGCATCGCACGCTATTCGGGCAGCAAGTTTGGCTTCATTCTTAAGGAGTGCAGTGAGACTGAACTGGCCACAGCGCTGGCTCGCTTCACCTCTGCAATACGCGAAAACGCAGTTGGAACTGGCAAGGGTCCGGTTTGGACAAACATTTCCTTCGGGGCAGTGTCTCTGCCACAAAATGCCGACACCGCAGCAACGGCAATTTCCAATGCAGAAGAGGCTTTGTCAGATGCAATGCGCCAGGCTGGAAATAGTTCTGTGATTTATCAAACATCTGCGAGCCGAGAGGCCAAACGCGAATTCAATTCGCGCTGTGCAATAGAATTGATAAAGTGCCTGCGTGAGCAAACCTGCCGCTTGGCCTATCAGCCAATCGTGGATGTCCAGACCGGGCAACCTATCATGTATGAAGCCTTATTGCGCCTGCCTGAGGCAGAAGGACAAAGTGCCTTCAGCATCGCTGAAATCATCCCTCTTGCTGAACGCCTTGGCCTTGCACATTTGATCGACCGCGCCGTGCTGCAACTTATTATCCAAGCCTTGCATGAAAACCCGGATTTGCGGTTGAACATGAATGTCTCAAGCACAACTGTTGGCGATGCCTTCAGGCAAGATCAACTGCTGGATTTATTAAATGCAAATAAAGCCGTCGCCAACCGCCTGACAATGGAATTTAGTGAAGCTGTGACCTTGGCCAACCTTAAGCCGGCGCGCCGTTTTATGGAATGTTTGCACGATGTCGGAACGTCTGTGGCCATTGATCATTTTGGCCAAGGCTATGCGTCCATGCGCCATTTGCGTGAACTGCCAATCAACATTGTGAAGCTTGATGGCACGCTTTGCAAAGACATCAGCAACCATCCCGAAAATAAAATCCTGGTGAGAAGCCTGGTGGAATTGGCCAAGAGTTCCAACATTAAAATTGTCGCGCAATGGATTGAGTCACAAGAAGATGCAGAAGTGTTGGCGCAACTTGGTGCTGATTATCTGCAGGGCTATCACATTGGCCAGCCTTCGTTGGATAAGCAATGGACTGTGGAAATTCCTGATGTGGAAAGTCTTGATGTGAGCGAGGCGCCGCAACAGCAACCAGAAATGGTGACGCAAGAAGTTCCCCAAGAAGAGCCGCAAGACGAGCCACACGTTGAGGTCACCGCTGTGGTGCCGGAGACAATCATTGACGTACCACAAGCCCAACCCGTTTCGGAGTTTGAGGTGCCGCTCGATTTCTCTGCCATTGACGACAGTATCGCTAAGCTGCGTGCGGCGTTGGACGGTCTAAGCCCAACCCCGAGCGCTGCTGAACCAGACGATAAGTCTGTCAACGCGGCTTAATCACTTGCCCATTTTGTTAAGTTTGTCTTGCATGGCAGTCATCTGCTCACGCAACGCCTGAAGATCATCTTGCGCTGAAGCTTTTGGTGCTTGCGGTGCGGCTGCAGCACCCGACATAGCAGCAGCGAATGGATTAAACAATTTCATCGCATCATTGAACATGGCCATGTTGCGTTTGGCCTGTTCTTCCATCCCCAACATCGGGTTTGCCAAACCCAAATTACCCACGCCCAATCCGCCAACGCCCATGTTACCCATGGCATCCATCATCTGTTTTCTAATCTTGTCTTGATCCTTCATCAGATTGTCGAGTGAGAACTCAAGATAGCCCGGAACCACACTCTGCATTTGGTCGCCATAAAATTTAATCAACTGGCGCAGGAAATTCACTGGCAGCAACGTTTGTGCCCCACCTTTGTTTTCTTCTTCAAATATAATCTGGGTTAAAACCGAACGCGTGATGTCCTCTCCGGTCTTGGCATCCACCACTTGAAAATTCTGCCCTTGCTTCACCATCTGCGACAAATCATCCAATGTCACATAGGTTGAAGTGGCCGTGTTATAGAGCCTGCGATTGGCATATTTTTTAATTACAATGGCTTCGGCGCTTTGGCTGGTTTTTTGCTCATCACTCACAACAATTCACTCCCTAAAGTGCTGGCTTAGGCTCGCACACCGCACTGCACCGACGCAAGTGCAAAAACATCTCGCATTGGCCAGCCAGTTAGGCTTAATTCTATCCCAAATTTGGAGACTTCTTCATGAGCAGCAAAGATATTGTAATCGTTTCGGCGGCCAGAACCCCAGTTGGTTCTTTCAACGGCTCGCTTTCATCCCTCACCGCCGCCCAGCTTGGCACGGTGGCGATCAAGGCAGCGTTAGCACGCGCTAAGCTGGAGCCTGGCCAAGTCGATGAGGTCATCCTGGGCCAAGTGCTGACCGCAGCCCAAGGGCAAAATCCGGCGCGCATAGCCTCAATCAATGCTGGCATTCCCAACACCACCCCGGCTTGGGGCATGAACCAGCTTTGCGGCTCCGGCCTTCGTGCCGTAGCACTCGGCCTGCAACAGATTGCCAATGGCGATGCCAATATCATCGTCGCGGGCGGTCAAGAGTCGATGAGCAAAGCCCCCCACGCTCAACATTTGCGTGATGGCGTAAAGATGGGCGACTATATGATGATTGACACCATGATCCGCGATGGGCTGTGGGATGCCTTTAACGGCTATCACATGGGCACCACGGCTGAAAACGTTGCCAAGCAATGGCAGATCACGCGCGACCAGCAAGATGCTTTGGCTGTGGCCTCGCAAAACAAGGCCGAGGCCG
>PLXI01000119.1 GCA_003151375.1 Hyphomicrobiales bacterium | reverse complement strand
AATATGCATTGGCGAGAGACTAGCGCGATAAATTGATCGCGTCATCCTTGCCAGAAATTGGGGTAAATATATGTCTCATATCGATATGCGGCCGTTTATGTGCCGAAGCGATAACTATGGTCTGATCCTTCACGAAAGCAAAAGTGGATCCACTGCCGCAATTGATGCACCGGACGCCGATGCCATTGAAAAAGAGTTGCGCAAATTTGGCCGCCAACTCACCCATATATTTGTCACCCATCACCATGCTGATCATACCGACGGCATTTTGCAATTGAAGGAACTATTTGGCTGCAAGGTCATTGGTCCAGCGGCTGAGGCCGATAAAATTCCGGGGTTAGATATCGCTGTGCGCGGTGGCGAAAGCTTTCAGTGGGCGGGGCGCAAAGTTGATGTGATAGATTGCCCGGGCCACACCAAAGGCCATATCGCCTTTCACATGCCAGAAGAATTCTCTCTATTTGCAGCCGACACTTTATTCTCCGTGGGCTGTGGCCGCGTGATTGAGGGTACGATGGAACAGATGTACCACTCGGTCACCCAGTTTAAATCTTTGCCGCCGCTTACTTACCTCTACTGCGGCCATGAATATACCTTGGCCAATTGCACTTTTGCTCTGACAATTGATCCCGACAATCGCCATTTGCAGGCTAGGCGCAATGAGGTAGAAGCCCTCATCAAGCAGGGCAAAATGACATGCCCGTCAAGCATGGGCGATGAGTTTAAAACCAACCCCTATTTGCGACTGAATGATCCCGCTATCCGCCGAAATTTGGGAATGGAGAGCGCCACGGATTTGGAAGTTTTCACGACTATTCGCCGGGCCAAGGACGTTTTTAAATCCGCTTGAATGTATCCTTCGCCGCAATCATAGCGCCTAGCGTAATCAACACGCAGGCCAGCGCAACACTCCAGTGGAAAGTTGCAAGGCCAGTTGCAATCAACAACAGGGTTGAGAACAAAGGCGAGCAATAGGATAGAGCACCCAGCACAAATATGTCGCCATGCTTGAGGCCAAAATCCCACGCATAAAAAGCAACGCCAACCGGAAAAAACCCAAGAGCGCCAATAGCCGCCCAAGCGCCTGCGCTTTGCGGCCAAATCGTGGGCTCAAGCATAACATGTGCCAAACCCGATAGCACCGCTGTAGCCAAGCAAAAGCCAGCAATCACATCTGTGGGCACTTTTTTGGTGGTGCGTGCCAACAGTGAATAGCCGGCCCAGATGAGCGGCAGAGGCAGAGCCAACAAGTGCCCAAGCTGAATCCCGCCGACGAATACTTGTGTGTTTCCATGGCTGATCACCAATGCAGCACCCAACAAACCCAACGCCGTTCCGATAATGTGATGCAACCGAATTTTCTCTCCTGGCAAAAGGCCAGAAAGAACCACGATCAGCGTCGGCCATAAATACGCAATCAATGAGACATCAATTGCCGGCGCATTTTGCACCGCTGCAAAATACAATGCGTGATAGCTGAACAAACCACCCACACCCAAAGCCCAAACTTTCCAATTTTGTGCAAGTGCTTTAACCGCAGTTGGCCGCTTCACCCAACTGGCCATACCAACCAGGCTGCCAATGAAAAATGTGATCGCTGTCAACTCAAATGGCGGAATAACCACAGCCAAAGATGATAGTGCGGCCAAGGTTGCCCACATAGCAATCGCGAGGAAGCCGATAGCGGTTGCACCACTTCTGCTCATGCGTGAGGAGTGTCTGGTCTGCTGTCCCTACTGGTTGCAATGCTAACCACAACTGCAGCAAGAATGATTGAGCCACCAATAAGCGTATTCATATCAGGCATCTCATTGGCAAAGGCCCAAGACCAAAAGGGATTGAACACTGCATCCAACATTGCGATGATGGCCAGCATGACGGCTGAAACTGATTTGGCGCCCCAACCATAAAGAATGAGCGGCAGGCCGAGTTGCACTGCACCCATCACTAACAACAAACCCATGTCATGGCCGGTGAGTATAAAGGCGGAATTTTTGGAGACTGTTATGCTTGCAACACCTCCAACTACAAAACTCAGAAAACCACCAATGCAAAAGGCGGTCATCATGTCAAAATGGCGGTAGAGCCGCAGTAAAAGCGTCTGCAGTGCAAAGGTAATTGGAACTCCCAAAGCCAAAACGATGCCCCAAGTATTATGCTCCGCATAGCCATGCCTAACGATAACGACCACACCTATTATTGCCAAAACGCCAGCCAGCCAATTCAGTGCAGAAGGCCTTTCGCCTATCACCCAGTAACTGAGCAAGGCCGTAATCAATGGTGATGTTGCGCCGATTGTGGAAACCGTGGCCGTATTGGTGATGGTGAGGGATGCAACATAACAAGTGGTGCCAAATGCAAAGCCAACTGCAGAGATAATCATAGCTGCGAGTGGCACTTGCCGGAAGGCATCTACCAAGCCACCGCGGTGGCGCAATGTAAGATAAACCAGCAAAGTTATGGCAAGCCAAAACCCGCGCCAGCACGAGATTTGCCACCCATCAAGATTGGGTAACAACCGAACAAACAGGCCTGAAAGGCTCCAGCCCAAAGTCGCCAGTACAACCAAGCCAAAGCCTTGTCTTGATTGTATTGGATCTTGCAAATTGCACTCCCGATTCGACAATCAGGCTATCAAATTAGGCAAAACATTGGAAGGGTGATCTCACGATCATACAATTTTAAGTAGAATTTCTTTTGTTCTCACTGAGCCTTATATTGGTTGGATCATAGGGGCTTTCACCGATGACAATGGCTTTGAACAGCTTGCCAAGAATTTTGATGTCTAGTTCTTTGCCCTGCTCTGCATAATCAGGCTTTACCATCGCCAAGGCCAAAGATTCACCCACGCGCCAGCCATAGCCGCCACTTGTTGCACGACCAATGAGCTTGCCGTTTGCATAAATTGGTTCCGAGCCACGCGCATCCGAATCGTTTTCAGTGATGCCCAGCACCTTCAGCGTCACAAAATTCCAGTTGAGGCCTTTTTCACGGGCGGCGACCAAGGCATCGCGGCCTATGAACTGGCCCTTATTGGGATGCACGAAACGATCAAGCCCGGATTCAAAGGCCGAATATTCGATCGAGAGTTCGCGCGGGATCAAACGATAAGATTTTTCAATCGAGAGCGATGACATAGCCTTGATGCCAAATGGCTTGATGCCAAATTCTTTGCCTGCTCCAATCATCTGATCAAAAAGTGCGATCTGTTGCTCCACTGGCCCATGAAATTCATAACCCAGTTCACCAACAAAATTCACCCGCAACACATGCGCAGTTGTGGTGCCAACTGAAATCTCTTTGCCCGAAAGCCAAGGAAAAGCCTCATTGGATAGATCGGCCGATGTGAGCTTAGCCAAAACCTTTCGCGACATGGGCCCAGCCAAAACTAAAACGCCAAGGCGCGTAGTGAGCGCATTGAGTCGCACCGAACCATCTTTTGGTGCAAGCTTTCTCAAATAGTCATGATCATGGCGTTCAAAAGCACCAGCAGAAACTAAATAAAACCGCCCCGGCTGCCATTCATAAACCGTGAACTCGGCGCGCACGCCTCCATTTGGGCTAAGCAAATGACAAAGCGCAATGCGGCCCTGCTTCTTCGGAATCTTGTTAGCGAGAATAGATTCAAGCCAATCACGAGCAGCTGGCCCTGAAACTTCCATCTTGGCAAAGGCCGACATATCTTGAATGCCAACGCCATTCATCACATTCAAACATTCCTCACCCACAAACTTGAAATAGTTTGAGCGTCGGAAAGACCATTTCTCTTTGATCTTGCCATCACTGTCTGGTGCGGAGTGATTGTGGCCAGTAAGCACATCAGACTTGGCCAACTCGGCTGCGCTAAGGCCATAACCTTGCGGCGCAAACCAACCGGGTCGTTCCCAGCCGTAAACACTGCCGAACACCGCGCCTAAATCTTTCATTCGGTCATAAACGGCGGTGCGCTTTAACGGCCGCGCCGCACTGCGCTCTTCATCTGGAAAATGTGGCGTGAACACATTTGAGTAAGCTTCTTCATTCTTTTTGATGAGATAGCCCTTGCTGGCATATGGACCAAAACGGCGTGGATCAACGCCCATCATGTCGATGGTTGGCTCTCCGTCTACAATCCATTCGGCGAGTTGCCAGCCTGCACCACCAGCCGCCGTCACACCAAAGGAATGACCTTCGTTCAACCAAAAATTCTTTTTATCCCATGCCGGACCGATGATGGGAGAACCATCAGGCGTATAAGCAATCGCTCCGTTGTAAACCTTCTTGATGCCCACTTCGCCGAAAGCCGGAACCCGCGTGATTGCCGTTTCAATATAGGGTGCCAGTCGGTCCAAATCTTCTTGGAACAATTCATATTCTGACTGTGCAGAAGGCCCATCCACATAACACACAGGCGCACCCGTTTCATATGGGCCAAGCAACAGACCACCATTTTCTTCGCGCATATACCAACTGGAATCCGCCTCGCGCAGCACACCCATTTCTGGCAAGCCTTTAGCTTGGCGTTCTTTGATCAGTGGATGCGCTTCGGTGACAATATACTGGTGCTCAACCGGGATCACCGGAATATCAAGGCCCACCATGGCGCCCGTGGCGCGCGCGAAATTGCCTGAGCAAGAAACCACATGCTCACAAGTAATGTCGCCCTTGTCAGTTTTCACCAGCCATTCACCTGTCGGCAATTGCTCAACCGCCGTGACGCAGGTGTTGCGATAAATTTCAGCGCCCCGCGCACGTGCACCCTTGGCTAGCGCTTGTGTCAGATCTGCTGGCTGAATATATCCATCATCAGGATGTTGTATGGCGCCAAGCAGGCCCTCGATTTCACATAGAGGCCAAATCTCTTTCACTTGCGCAGGTGTGAGAATGTTAACCTTGATGCCGATGGTTTCGGCAACGCCTGCATAATACATAAACTCGTCCCAGCGATCTTTGGTGCGCGCCAGTCGGATGTTGGAGACTTTCTTGAAACCCACATTCTGGCCGGTTTCTATTTCGAGCTCTTGGTAAAACCGCACCGAGTATTTGTGAATTTGGCCCACTGAATATGACAGATTGAACAGTGGCAACAATCCTGCGGCATGCCAGGTGGAGCCGGAAGTGAGCTCTTTGCGCTCAACCAACACAACATCACTCCAGCCTTTTTTGGCCAAATGATAAAGTGTGGAAACGCCCACCACGCCGCCGCCAATAACCACCACCCGCGCTTGTGTTTTCATTGCATTATTCTCACTCTCAAGATCATTTAGATAAAGCCTTGGTGCTTCCTGTCAATCACCCTGGAAGATAAAGCAGATCCTTCGGCCTGTTGATATTGAGGAAAGGGTCATATTCTTTGACTGGCCATTCCACCTGCTTTGCTTTTGCGGTGGCGGCAAAATCCTTCACACGAATCAAACCATCCAAAACATCCAAGGACTCAACTGGCCAAAATCCGGTGAGATAATGGGCTTGTCCGCCAGAGGCAGCAATCGCCGCACCGTGACCTGATAACAACGCTCGCAAATCAAGCGGCAGCAGTGGTGTATCACAAGGTGAAGTTAAAACCGCATCAAAGCCATGCTCAACCGCATAGGTTAGGACTGCATGTAAACCCGCCACGGGCGTTCCGGTTTCGATTTTATCTGGCACTATCACGGGGCCTAGGTGCTCCAGATTGCTATTGGCATTGATGATCAACTGATCTGTCTGAACCGACAGTCTTTCAATTACATGGGTAATAAGTGTCTTGCCCCGCCATTCAATGAACGCTTTATCCTGACCCATGCGACGAGACTTTCCACCCGCGATGATGGCACCTAAAACTCTCATGCGTGTGCATAAATTCGATTGGGTGGCAGTGTGAGTGTTAATGCATCACCTATTTTCACTTCACCTTCACGCTCAACCCAGCCCGTAACACCGCGCTTGTTGGTGGCGGCATTCACAAAGCCCCAGCCCGCTTTACCGTGGTGATCCACCACAACCTTTGCAACCTGGCTGCAAGGCGCATTTTCCATGTCCACAACCAGTGTTGCGCCAGATGGAAATTGCAGCCGCGTTGAAGGCGGCAACAAAGTTAAATCCGCGATGCCAGAGATCAACATATTGGCACCAAGCCAAGTGGGATCAATATGTGAAACGCCTAAGGTATCAGCAATATCTTTCAGCTCATCGGGTGCCAATAGAGTCAACTGCCGCACATTGCGAATGGGCGTTTGTCTTGGATAAAGCAAAAGCGTTCTGCTGTCTGATAACCTTGTGAGTCCGGCATGACAATCACCTTCGGGGCCTGAGAAGAGTAGGTTCAATTTGCCAAGTGGTGCCTTTTCAAAGCCGCCGTCACGTGATGGGCGCGCATATAGCTGTTCCACTTTGCCTTGAAATGCCGCTTTGCGTTGCAATGCCATACTAGCCTCCTCAACTGGCCTCATCTATATGGTCTGGCATGGATGAAAGCCACGCCGAAATTACCCTTGATCTCTCAGGTCTGCTTTGCCCTTTGCCGGTGTTGAAAGCGCGAAAGCAGCTTAATCAAATGAAACCCGGCATTGTTTTGCATGTTATCGCCACTGATCCCATGGCAGCGATAGACATGCCGCATTTTTGCAATGAACACGGATATGAGCTTCTCAGCCAAACCAAAGATGGTTTAAGTCTGAACTTCCGAATTAGAAAAGCGCTTTGATCTTTGGCGGAAAGCCTGCAGTAACACTACCATCTTCATATTCAATCAATGGCCGCCGGATCAGCGATGTATGCGCGGCAGCGAGCTTGGCGGCTTTCTTATCATCGAGGTTTTCAGTTTCGGAAGATGGCAACCCGCGCCAAGTATAGCCGCTACGATTGATCATCTTCTCCCAGCCACCAAGCGCTTTAGCCCAGCGTTCAATTTGCGCAGCCGAAGGCTTCACTACTGAATAATCGGTGAATTCGACCGCGACTTTTTTGGACTTGATATAGTCCACCGCCTTCATGGTTGTGTCGCACTTCTTGAGGCCCCAGGCCTTGATCTTTTTCATGTTATCTCACCAGTGAAAGGGTTTTATCTGTAGCCCCAGAGAAGGGATCAACCAGAGCCTGAAATAGATTTTCTATTTGGGCTTTTTCAATATCTTTCACAATGAATACCAAACGCGTCTGCGCCAAGCCATCTGGCCATGACGCCAATCGCACTGGCGGGTGAAACACATGCTGCACGCCGTGAATGGCGAGCGGGCGGTTCGGCTCATCTGATAACTTCAGCATGCCTTTCACGCGCAATAGATTTGACCCATGAAACGCAGTCAGCATTTCAAGAAACATCTCCAGGCCTTGTGGGCTTATGGCGCGTTCATCACGCAGCGCGAATGATCTTATATGCGCATCATGGCGCGAAACATCATGAGAGTGGTGATGCGGGCGCAACAAGGCTTCATCGTTGAGCCAGCCTTGAACGTTGAGTGATTTTGTCGCCGCATCAAACAGGCCCATGTTCAACAACCGTTCAGCCGTAGCCTCGCCGCGGTGCGTGGTGAGCAACCTCGCGGTGGGATTGAGTGCGCGCAAACGGGCGGTGATGGCTAACATTTTTTCTTCGCCTTCAATCCCTTGCAGCAAGTCCAATTTGGTTAAAACAATACGGTCCGCAACAGCCACTTGTTTCACTGCTTCAGGATGGGCATCAAGCGTGGCATTGCCATTCACGCCGTCCACAACCGTTATAACACCCTCAAGTCGCAAACGCCTGAGCAACAACTCATCACGCATCAAAACATGCAACACTGGCGCAGGATCAGCCAATCCAGTTGTTTCAATCACAATGCGGTCAAAAGCTTTGATTGACCCTGCATCACGCTTGGCTAAAAGTTCACCCAAAGTGTCGATAAGATCGCCGCGGATTGTACAACACAAACAACCCGAGGCCAGTTCTACGATGTTGTCATCTGATTTTTCGACAAGCAGATGATCAATGCCAACTTCGCCAAATTCGTTGATCACCACACAAGCATTGGCCAGCAGCGGATCATTTAACATCTGATTTAAAAGTGTCGTTTTTCCAGCGCCCAAAAAGCCCGTGATAACGGCTGTTGGAATTGGTTCGGGCATTACTGATTTTTATCAGTGTCGGGTTTGATTTTATTGGTTGACACTTTGGCATCGGCTTTGGGATCAGTGGCGTCCGAGCCTTCACCTTCTGCGGGGTCGGTCGCATCAGTGTCANNCAGGTGGTGCAGCCGCTGCCATTTGAGCCAACAATGTATCTGGCATCACATCGCAGGTTGCATCTTCGGCATGATATTGTGTGCAGAGATCTAGGCTTTTGGCCTGATTCAAATTCCACAGCATGGCGGTGAAGCCCCCCTTGTTGGGCATTTCAATCACGCTGCCAATGCCCCCAGCATCTATGCCAATCGGGCTAATCAAACGGCCACGCAGCGCCATATCAGCTTTTTGCGATGTTTCAAAATTACCGAAGGAAATACCCCACCCAGCCAGCCGGTGCGCGTTTATCGGTGTCACCGGTTGCTTTTGCTTGCACACAGTGGTGGTCATATCAGCAGGCACGATTGCGCCGTAAGCTTGGTCAGTGATGTCACTCACGCGCCCATGATCGGGCTTACCAATTTCATCAAAGCCCTCATCCAACATTGTTTTAGAAAGCGCTGCGCGCGCGTTACCAGAATGTGCACCCAAAACCACTGATACAAGTTGGTGTCCGTCACGAATAGCAGAGCCCACCAGATTAAATCCACTATTGCAAATAAAGCCGGTCTTCATGCCAACCGCTTCAGGCATGATGCGGATGAGGCTGTTGTAATTTGCCAACTTGCGCTTGCCAACGGTCACCGAGTCTTGTTTGAAATAATGCAAATATTCAGGAAATTCGTTGATGATAATAGCGGCAATCACGCCAATATCACGCGCACTGGAAATATGGCGTGGATCATACAGCCCATTGGGGTTGACAAAGTGTGTTGCTTGCAATCCCAAGCCTTTGGCAACTGAGTTCATTTCAACAGCAAAATTATCGGCAGAGCCGTCGGCCCCTTCGGCTAAAACATAAGCCATGTCGTTGGCTGAATGTACCAGCAAGGCCTGGAGAGCAAAGTCGACAGATACCATTTTGCCCGCGGGAAAGCCTCTGTGTGATGCAGGTTGCGAATGGGCGAGCTCTGAGACCGTGAGCTGCTGATCCAGTTGCATGCTGCCATCACGCAGTTTTCTAAATATAATATAGGCCGTCATCAATTTGGTAAGCGAGGCTGGATACCAGGGCTCTCCGGCGCGGCTCTCTGAGAGTACCTCTCCGGTGAAGGGATCAAACAACAAAGTGGGGCCTTGCGGATCGGCCTTTGCTTCAGGTTTAGCGTCTTGTTTAGCGTCTTGGGCCANNATATTTCCTGTTTAACACAAAAACCGCAAACCAATAAAGCCTTGCAGTTACCTACAATTGGATGGTGCCCTTGGAGGGACTCGAACCCCCACTCCCTTGCGAAAAACAGATTTTGAGTCTGTCGCGTCTACCATTCCGCCACAAGGGCAATTTCGGAAGCGCTGTCTATGCGGAAGAACTTGCGCCGTCAACCCGAAACGCGCTTAAGCTTCCTCCATGATCCGCATCACCGATTCCTTCGTGATTGATGAAAAAGACATCTCCGAGAGCTTTGTGCGCGCTTCAGGCCCCGGCGGCCAGAACGTTAACAAGGTTTCGACAGCTGTTGAATTGCGTTTTGACGTGAACCGCTGTGCGCTGCCTTCGGATGCTTTAGAAAGGCTGGCAACGCTTGCGGGCCGCCAACTTACCAAAGACAATGTTCTGGTAATTGAAGCGCAGGCTTTTCGTAGTCAAGACCGCAACCGGGCGGATGCCTTAAACAAATTAATTATACTTTTGCGCAAATGCTTGGTGCGGCCCAAACGTCGAAGAGCAACAAAACCCACTTATTCATCAACCTTGCGCCGCCTTGAAGGCAAGCAACACCGCAGCAAAACCAAATCTTTGCGCCGCACAAAGATCGACCGAGATTAAGCCTGATGAAAAAACTTTATGACTGGGTGCTGAGCCTGTCAGCGCGAAAATCCGCCGAAATCTGGCTTGCCGTGATTGCAGTGATTGAAAGCTCATTCTTTCTCATACCGGCGGATGTTTTATTCCTGCCCATGGCTTTGGCAAGGCCACAAAAAGCATACCGTCTGGCTCTCATTGCCACAGTGGCTTCAGTGGTTGGCGGCATTCTCGGCTATTTTCTCGGCATGTTTCTCTTTGAGGCTTTGGCCAAACCTGTACTTGCAACTTTTGGTGAATTGCAGAAATTTGAGCAATTAAAGTCCTGTTCCGGCAATCAAACCCTTGTCGTACTTCTGCTCACCTCAGGCCTTGCCCATATTCCACCGATCAAAATCGTGACTATTCTTGCAGGTGTTGTCCAGATTAACTTCGCCTTTTTTGTTACGGCCTGCATCGTGGCCCGCGGTGCCAGATTTTTTGCACTGGCTTGGGCCCTGCGCCGTTGGGGTGAGGCGATTAAACATTTCATCGAGAACCGCCTTGGTCTCATTGCGGGCCTCATTGCAGCCATAGTCATAATGCTTTACCTAATCATCAAATTTTTGGGACACACAGGAACATTTGGATGCTAAAATCATTGTCGCTGCAACAAGCCACTTGGGTAGTTTTTGCAATTACGCTTGTTGTTATTGTGGGTGCATGGGGCTTCCAATTTGCTGGTTATGAACCTTGTGAGTTATGCCTCAAACAACGTTGGGCCTATTATGCGGTGGTGCCAATCAGTGCAGCCTTGGCGTTGATTGCTGGAAATAACCCAAAACTTCTACGCCAAGGCCTCATATTGCTCGGCCTTATCATGTTGGCCAGTTGCATTTTTGGCATCTATCACTCAGGTGTCGAATGGAAGTTCTGGGCGGGCCCAACCACCTGCACGGGTGGTGGCGACGCCGCATTCACATCGGTGCTGCCTGATCTCAGCAAACCAGCAGTGATGTGTGATCAACCCGCCATCCGCATTCTGGGAATATCACTGGCAGGCTACAACGCCTTGATCTCGGCCTTTGTGAGTGTGTTTGCCTTCGCCAAGGCCAAGCAAGCTTAAGGATCCAGTTCGGCATCCCAATAGAGATAATCCACCCAGCTTTTGTGCAAATGGTTGGGTGGAAACAAACGGCCATTGCTGTGCAATTGATGAACCGTGGGTTCTTTTGGCCAATGATAGGGGAACATTTTAGCCTCACGCGGCAAGGCCCCGCCTTTAGTGAGGTTGCAGGGCGAACAAGCAGCAACAACATTATCCCACGTCGTCTGGCCACCTTTTGAACGCGGAATAACATGGTCAAAGGTGAGATCATCCGGAGAGCTGCAATACTGGCACATGAATTTATCGCGTAAGAAAACATTAAACCGCGTGAAGGCTGGCGTGCGCGATGGCTTCACATAGCTTTTGAGCGAAACAACTGAGGGCAATTTAAACTCAGCATTGGGGCTGTGGATCACCGTGTCATATTCAGAAACGATATTCACGCGGTCAAGAAACACGGCCTTTACGGCATCTTGCCATGACCAAAGCGACAACGGGTAATAACTCAACGGCCGGTAATCCGCGTTGAGAACCAGCGCCGGGCAAGATTCAGGTTGAGCGAATTGCTGTAGCATTCCACCTCGACTTCTTTGTGCAG
Organism: Hyphomicrobiales bacterium; assembly: GCA_003151375.1. GTDB lineage: Bacteria > Pseudomonadota > Alphaproteobacteria > Rhizobiales > Aestuariivirgaceae > Aestuariivirga. Next base: position 6,811 of record PLXI01000119.1, on the reverse strand, counting down.
ATACTAACCCGAGTTGTCAGTTCTGTGAAGGGGCCAAGATTTATGTCGCCTGCGGCATTTCTTTCATCGCCCGGTAATGTGCCCACAATAAACGCGCCGCCGCACCACGATGTGGCCGCCACTTAAGAGCAAGTTTTTCCAATTTCTTGGCATCGGGGCGTTTGCGCATATTGAAGAGATGATGCGCGGCGGCTTGCAAAGCCACATCGCCTACGGGCCAAGCATCGCCGTGCCCAACCACCGAAAGCAAATAAATGTCTGCCGTCCATGGCCCAATGCCCCAAATTGAAAGCAGCTGCTTACGAAGCTCTTCTGTGGGCATTTTGGAGAGAGCCGGAAAATCCAGCGCAGCACTGGCACAAGAATGAAAACATTTGGCTTTGCCGCGCGAAACCCCAAGTGTCAGAAACTCTTCCACCGAAACTGCGAGAACATTTTCAGCAGCAACCTCANNCTGCCAGAACATTTTCAGCAGCAACCTCACCAATGCGGGCTTTAGCTCTGGCCCAAATAGCATCGGCAGCTTTGATGGAAAGAAATTGCTCCGTCACCACCCTCATCAAGGTTTCAAGTGAAGGCTTGGCCTTGCGCAGTGACGGCGTGCCGTGGGCTGCATGAACCGCTGCAAAGCGCGGCTCAATTTTGCCGAGTGCCACGATAGCTGCCTCTAGGTCTGCCTGCTTTTGATAGCGTGTCATAGATTTATGTTGCCCCTAGAAATCAGAAGTGATGCCTTTTTTCTCCCAATCACCAAAGCGTGTGGGCTCGGGCCCCTTGGGGCCACCTTTCTCAGGTGGCAATGATTTGGTCACGGCAGCTTTGCGTCTAGCCTCAGCCTCAGCAAGGGCGCGCTTGGCAGCATCAGTAAGTGGACGATCAGTCATCACTCACATATAACAAATTCGGGTTTTCTTGACCATCAATTTGGCCTAACGCAGACCGAACAAGGAGAAATTGATGACTATAGCCCGCGCCCTGCTTTCCGTATCCGACAAAACCGGATTGATTGAGTTTGCCAAAGCACTGGCTGCGAAACACATTGAACTGATCTCAACCGGCGGGACGGCTAAGGCCCTGCGTGAAGCTGGCCTCAAAGTGGCTGATGTCTCTGATATCACTGGATTCCCAGAAATCATGGATGGCCGCGTTAAAACCCTTCATCCCAAAGTGCATGGTGGGCTTTTGTCAGTGCGCGGCAATGCGGAACATGAAAATGCTAAAATACAAAACGGCATCGCCAATATCGATCTGTTAGTGGTCAACCTCTATCCCTTTGAGGAAACCCTAGCCAAGGGCGCCAGTGAAGATGAAATGATTGAAAATATCGATGTGGGTGGGCCAGCGATGATCCGCGGCGCAGCCAAGAACCACGCTTTTGTCACCGTGATTGTTGATCCATCTGATTATGCTTCAGTGTTGGGTGAAATTGAAAAATCGGGTGACACTTTATTGGTCACCAGAAAGCGCCTCGCCGCTAAGGCCTTCGCGCGCACTGCCAATTATGACGCTGCTATCGCCAACTGGTTTAACCGTGTGAATAGCATTGAGGCACCAAGTTACTTTGCCATCGGCGGCCATCTCGCACAAAGCTTGCGCTATGGTGAAAATCCTCATCAAAAAGCCGCGGCTTATAAAACGGGTGATGCCCGCCAGGGCATTCTTCAAGCCAAGCAATTGCAAGGCAAGGAACTCTCCTACAATAACATCAATGATGCCGATGCCGCCTTGGACGTTTTACGTGAACTTGGCAGTGCGAAAGCTGCTTGCGTCATTGTCAAACACGCTAATCCTTGCGGTGTGGCATTGGGAGAAAATGTGGCGGAAGCTTACATGAAGGCGCTCGCCTGCGATCAAACCTCCGCTTTTGGTGGCATCATTGCATTGAACCGTGTGTTGGATGAAGCCACGGCTACTGAAATTTCTAAGCTCTTTACCGAAGTGATTATTGTGCCTGAAGCCACAAGCAAAGCACAAGAAATAATCGCCGCTAAAAAGAACCTCAGGCTTTTGGTCTTGCCTGCAATGACCGTCGACGCCGCAACACTGCCCATGGTTAAGTCCATTATTGGCGGGTTGCTTGTACAAACACCTGACGCTGCGATACTTGATGAAACAAAACTGCAGGTGGTGACAAAACGCCAGCCATCGCCCGCAGAAATGTCTGATCTGGTTTTTGCTTTTCGTGTGGCCAAGCATGTAAAATCAAATGCTATTGTGTTTGCCAAAGCCGGTGCAACAGTGGGCGTTGGTGCTGGTCAAATGTCACGCATCGATTCAACGCGTATTGCCGCGCGTAAAGCCGAAGATGCAGGCTTGTCCCTTAAAGGTTCCGCTGTCGCTTCTGATGCTTTCTTCCCTTTTGCGGATGGCGTATTGGCCGCAGCAGATGCAGGGGCCACAGCCCTCATCCAGCCAGGTGGGGCCATGCGTGATGAAGATGTGATCAAGGCCGCCGATGAGCGCGGTCTTGCCATGGTCTTCACTGGCGAGCGGCATTTCAAGCACTGAGCGTGTTTGAAAAAGGACCATATCTTTTTCAACAACTTCTAAACGCGCTGCAGCTTGCTGGTTTTTATCTACCCCTTGCTGTGGCCTTCTCGCTCATCCAAGCCATTTCTGGTCGCATATTTTTATCCTTCGGAAACGTGGCCATGTACGGCTCTTTCGCGGCAGTTTATGCGTGCTTTGGATTTCTATTACACGGCTATATTGATGGCGCCGCAACGCTGCTGGCGCTCGGCGTGGCGGTGCTTTGTGCGGCCTCACTTGGCTTAGCGACAGGCAAAATAATTTTTTTGCCCCTCGCCAAAACTTCCTCGCTTGCTTTTATGATTGGCAGCATAGGTTTTGCCATCGTGCTGCAAGAGCTGATGCGGATAGCAACAAACGCCCAAGACGTTTGGGTGCCGCCAATTTTCGCAGGCTCTGGTTTTTCGATTCTCACCGGAGACTTTCCGATCCGTGTAACCACCGCAAGCCTATTGGGTTTGAGTGTGAGCCTTACCAGCATTGCTCTCACGATCGTACTGATGCGCTTTACCCGTTTCGGTCGTCAGTTTCGTGCCACCGCTGATAACAGCTTTTTAGCGCAACTTTGTGGCGTCAATACCCAGCGCATATTCGTGCTAACATTTGCACTTGGCTCCGGCTTGGCTGCCGTGGCAGGTTGGATGTCTGCGATCATTTATGGTGGCACAAATTTCTCGGTTGGCATGATGTTAGGATTTAAAGCGATGTTTGCCAGTTTGGCTGGCGGTGAAGGCCGCTTGCGCGGTGCCATCGTGGGTGCCTTTGTCTTGGCCTGCGTTGAAACGGCCTGGTCGGCTAGCTTTGGTTCTGCTTACCGTGATGCGGGCGTCTTTGCGATGATTGTTTTGCTGCTTCTATTGCGCCAAGCTCGGGTTAATCCACTAACCCATACAGATGAGCCAAAGTTATGAAGCGCTTAATCATCGTCTGCTTGTTGATCTCGGGCTGTGGCGAAACCGCGCCAAGCTATTTCAAAATTGCGGGCGGCGGCCTGCAGTTCAATCTTGCAACATCGCAAGCATCAATGATTGTGGTTGCGCAACAAACTTCGCCAATGCCGCCCAATAGCACGCTTGAGGCACAATTTGATTTGCCCGGCACAAATACGAGGCAAAGTGTTAGCGTGCCGACATCCCAAGGCCGCTTGCAATATATGATTCAATCAAAGGCGCTGACTGGTATCACTTTGGGCGGGCGCTATAGCGTCAGCGTTTTGCTTCATGACAAGGATGGCAAAGTATTAGATCAAAAAGAGACAACTTATGTTTCCGATCAAGATCAAGCCCTGCTGCCTAACAAACCTTTGGTGGAGGGCCCTGCACTCATCCCACATTTGGAAAATCTTGAACCAAGTAAGACCGCGCCTTAACTCACAAGCCGCCTTGTTTTTCTATGAAGCTCACAACATCCGTAACGCCTCTCAGACGGTGCAGATCGGTAAACACAAAGGGGCGATCACCACGTTGCGTTTTTGCATCACGCTCCATTACACCTAAATCCGCCATCACATAGGGCGCCAGATCGGCCTTGTTGATGATGAGCAAATCGGAGCGTGTAATTGCCGGGCCGCCTTTGCGCGGGATTTTTTCACCCTGGCAAACTGAAATTACATAAAGTGAAATATCCGCAAGATCAGGAGAGAAGGTTGCAGAGAGATTATCGCCGCCGCTTTCGATGAAGATCACATCAAGATCCGGAATGCGCTTTACCATTTCATCAATGGCCGCAAGATTAATCGAAGCATCCTCACGGATGGCAGTATGAGGGCAGCCCCCCGTTTCAACGCCCATGATGCGTTCTTCAGGCAGAGCTTGAAGACGGTTTAAAATCAGCGCGTCTTCTTTGGTGTAGATGTCATTGGTGATGGCGGCTAAAGAATATTTGGCACTCATCGCTTTGCATAATTTCTCCGTGAGTGTGGTTTTACCAGAGCCAACAGGCCCACCAATACCAATGCGCAAGGGACCGTTTCTGCGAACTTCAATCATGTGCGAAAAACCCGTGGTTCTGATGTTTCATGTTTCATTGCGGCAATTTCTGCAAGAAAACAGTTACTGCCAAGATCTTCAAATGTCGCTTTTGTGGCGCGTGTCGCCATTGCAACAATAATCGGTGAAAGATCTCGCAACACTTCAATTCCCTTTGTTTGGCCCAATGGAATGAGCCGCACAGCCACTGAAATTTGCGCGGCACAAAACCCTTGTAAGAATGCCAGTAGAGCTTGGTTTTGTTCGATACCAGCTGTCACACACATCGAGCCTGCTGCAACAGGATATGCAATCTCGCCTTCCGTTGCAGCTTTTCTTAACCAAACATTGGCAGCGATGGTGAAGTTGCGGCCGAGCTGAGTTGTTTCCTGATAGCGTTCGGCTGAACCACAAAGCGCAAGGGCCAATGCATTCAAGTGAGCGGCTTCATCATGCCAACACCGTGAAAAGAAAACAGCGTCATTCCACGCTGAGCCACTTTGTAGCAGATCGCTAACCCAGCCATGTAATTCTGCTGGTGTCGCCAAACCATCCGCAATTGCTTGTTCAAGGCCGTGGCTATAAGCAAAGCCACCAATTGGAAAAGTTGGCGACATCCAATTGAACAACATGAGTAGCTGCGAAGCCTCAGTGCGCATGCGCATAGGCCCCATGTTCGGGTGAAAATGTTTCATGGGTCTGCTTAACAACAGCCCCTTGGTGTTCTAACATTTTTGCAATCACGTGATCGGGCCGGATGAGAATGCGCGTCGGCTCGATTTGGGCTTCAAGGTGACGATTGCCAATATGCCAGGCAAGACGTGCAAGATGATTTGCATCAACACCACGAACTTCCAACAAATCTTCTGGGCTGGCCGTGATCTGAATCAACCTACCATCTTCCAAAACCAGACAGTCACCGTCTTCCAACTTTATGGCTTTCTTAAAGTCTACCAACACCTCTTCGCCACCATCAAGCGTAATCACTTTGCGTCTGATGTGTCGCTCTTGTGCTTCAAGTGAAATTACAGCGTAAGGACTTTCAGTTATGAATGCGGCGCGCGCGAAGCTTGTTGCACGAAGCGACATCAGAACAAGAAATAACGCTGCGTCATGGGCAGGCTTTGGGCAGGCTCACACACCAAAAGGTCGCCATCAGCGCGCACTTCGTATGTTTCGGGATTAACTTCAATTTTGGGTATGGCATTGTTGAGCACCATATCTTTTTTGCCAATTCCACCTCTGGTGTTTTTCACAGGAACCATTTTCTTCTGCGTTCCTAGGCGTTGCTGTAAGCCACCAGCCAAAGCCGCTTGCGAAGTGAACACCACCGAGGAAAAGGTGAGTAATTTCCCGAAGCTGGCAAACATCGGCCTGTAATGAACGGGCTGTGGTGTGGGGATGGAAGCGTTCGGATCACCCATAGGTGCTGCAGCAATGGAACCGCCCAGCAAAACCATTTCCGGCTTCACGCCAAAAAAAGCTGGTGACCACATCACCAAATCAGCACGCTTGCCGATGGCGATGGAACCAACCTCATGGGCAATGCCTTGCGCGATAGCGGGGTTAATTGTGTATTTTGCAATGTAACGTCGGGCACGGAAATTATCATTGCCTTTGTCTTCAGGCAAAGCGCCTCTTTGTTGTCGCATCTTATGAGCCGTCTGCCAGCAACGGATGATCACCTCACCAACACGGCCCATAGCTTGGCTGTCAGACGAAAACATCGAGAAAACCCCTAGGTCATGCAGAATGTCTTCGGCGGCAATGGTTTCTTTGCGAATACGGCTTTCGGCAAAAGCAATATCTTCGGCAATGCGTGGGCTGAGATGATGACACACCATCAGCATATCAAGATGCTCGGCGATCGTATTCACCGTGTAAGGCCGCGTGGGGTTGGTGGAGGATGGCAACACATTGGGCAGCGATGCCACTTTTATAATATCCGGCGCATGGCCACCGCCTGCACCTTCAGTGTGGAAGGTGTGAATGGTGCGGCCCTTAAACGCGGCAACGGTTGCTTCCACAAAACCCGATTCATTCAACGTATCGGAATGAATGGCAACCTGCACATCCATCGCCTCGGCAACATTCAGGCAATTATTGATTGCAGCCGGAGTCGTTCCCCAGTCTTCGTGTAATTTCAGACCGACAGCCCCCGCCCTGACCTGCTCTTCCAGAGGCTCCGGCAGGCTAACATTGCCTTTGCCTAAGAAGCCAATATTCATGGGAAAGGCATCCGCAGCCTGCAGCATGCGGTGAATATGCCACGGCCCCGGCGTGCAGGTGGTGGCGAAGGTGCCGGTGGCGGGCCC
>PLXI01000064.1 GCA_003151375.1 Hyphomicrobiales bacterium | reverse complement strand
TTTTTCGTGCAGCAATTAAACACCACGCCGGAAGGCCGCGCTGCAAAAGCGTACTTGCTGGATCGCGGTTTGGACTCCGAAGCCATGGAGCGGTTCGGCATCGGTTTCGCCCCATCCGGCGGGGAAGCGCTCTTCCGCACGTTCAAGCAAAAATTTCCAGAGAAGGCGCTGGAAGTTTCCGGTCTGTTCAGCCGGGATCAAAACGGCGGTCTCTATGATCGTTTCCGCCGTCGCGTGATGTTCCCGATTGCCAACGATTCAGGAAAAATTGTGGCGTTCGGAGGCCGCGCGCTTGGCGACGATCTTCCAAAATATTTGAACTCGCCTGAAACGCCCCTATTTCATAAAGGCGATATTCTCTATAATTTCGATAAGGCGCGGGCGGCCGCCCATGAAAATGGCCAACTTGTCGTGGTTGAAGGCTATGTCGATGTGATTGCGATGAGTCGCGCCGGGCTTGCTGCAGCGGTTGCCCCGATGGGAACAGCACTCACCGAGAACCAATTGGCGCTCCTGTGGAAAACTGTTCCAGAGCCAACTTTGTGTTTTGATGGCGACAATGCAGGGCTGAAGGCGGCTTATCGCGCCTTAGATTTGGCGCTGCCATTGCTGAAGGCCGGGCATTCTTTGAAGTTTGCTTTTCTACCCGATGGGCAGGATCCGGATGATTTATTGAAAGCTCAGGGGCCAGACGCATTGCGCGGTGTGGTGGCAGCGGCTGAGCCGATGGCCGCGGTTTTATGGCGGCGGGCTTTGGATGAAAATGACCGCGCCACACCGGAAAGACGGGCTTTGTTTGAGCGCGACTTAAAGAATCTAATCAATACCATAGGCGATGATGTTGTGAAAAAGCATTATCTGGCCGATGCGGGCGAAAAGCTGGCTAGATTATTTGGGCAAACGCAAGTCCAGCGCCGCACAGGTAGCTTCACGCCGCGAAGCCCACGACCTAAATTTGGCCAAAAGCCATGGGAAGTGGCGGCACCCGTGTCGGCGCGGCTGAAAGCTTTGTCAAATAAGCCTTTAGCGGCGGCCACAACCGAGCGTCGCGCCCAGATGATTGTTCTGGCTTTGATCAACCATCCAGAGCTTTTGCATGAGTTTTGGGGCGAGTTTGCCAATGTCGAATTATCAAGCACAGAGCTTGACTCCGTCCGTACACTGATTCTAGAACGTGCCGCATCTGAGGAGCGTCTTGAAAGGGAAGCTCTTCGAACCCATCTACAGGCTCGGGGCTTGGACCGCGTTTTGGCCCACCTCGATGCCCAGGCAAAAAACCTGAATGAGTGGCACTTAAGTCCCGTGGCAGCCGCAGATGATGCCCGGACAGGCCTCCGCCAGATGATTGCTTTGCACCATAAAGCCATAGTTTTGACTCGCGAATTAAGAGCGGCGGAAGCTGCTCTTGCAGACGCGATGACAGTGGAGAACGAAAGCGCTGTTCGGGCGCTGCGCGACCAGTTGTTGTCGGTGGAAGGCCACGAAGCCATGATTGCAGGCTTTGGGGCCGCATCAGGCCGCAATGCCAATGAGGTGAACTGAACCTCATAATCACTGGCTTGGTTAAGCAGCGTTTAAGGGCGGGTCAGTAGTTTTCGGAACGAATCACTTTTGGGGCGTACACAACGCCTTTAGACAAGGAATACCCATGGCCCGCATTCCCACCAAGCCCGTTGCCGCTGTTAAGCCCAACAAGAGCGTAGCAGCACTCGTGGATGAGCAAGAGCCACTGGAACAACCGGCAGGTGACGCGGCCGAAACCGCCTCGGATGGCCCGATCATTGATCTCAATGATGCGGCAGTCAAAAAACTGATCAAAATTGCCAAGGCGCGTGGCTTTGTCACGCTCGATGAAATCAACGCAGTGTTGCCTTCTGAGGAAGTGACCTCCGATCAGATCGAAGACATTTACGCCATGTTTGCCGAAATGGGCATCAATGTGGTGGAAAGCGAAGAAGACACAGAAGTTGTAGTCAAAACCGAAGAGGTCGAACTTTCGGCTGAAACTGCTTTGATGAAGGTGGAGGCGCCAAAAGCCCCGTCTGATCGCACCGATGATCCGGTGCGCATGTNNCTCAACGAAGGCAAAGTTTTCCTGCGCGACATCATCGACCTTGAAGCCACTTATGCTGGCCCTGACGCCAAACAAAACCAAACCGTGGCAACGCCTGCACCTTATGTGCCGCCCAAGGAAGAAGTGCGCAAAGCCGCTGAAGCTAAGCGCGCTGAAGCAGCAGCCAAAGCCGAGAAGCGTCCGCAACCGGCGCGCCGCTCCCTGGCTGAAGATGATTATTCCGATGTGCTCTCGCCAGAAGATTTCGACAGACCAGCTGCCGCTGATGATGACGATGATGATGAAGGCGATGACTTGGGTGTTTCGCTTTCTGCGATGGAAATGGAACTCAAGCCAAAAGTGCTTGAAGTTTTCGACGAAATTGCGCGCACTTATAAGTCATTGCGCAAATTGATGGATCAAGAAGTGACGGAAGGTGAAGGCCTTTCGCCATCACAAGAACGCCGTTACCGCAAACTGCGCGATGACATCATCGACAATGTGAAATCATTGGCGCTGAACAACGCGCGTATCGAAGCGCTGGTTGAACAGCTTTATGACATTGCCAAACGCCTCAATGTGCTTGAGGGCCGTCTGATGCGCATGGCCGAAACATATAAAGTGCCGCGCGATGAATTCCTCAAGGAATACACCGGCAATGAACTGGACATGGATTGGACCAAGCGCGTTGTGCGCATCACCAAACTTGGCTGGAAAAAATGGATTAACGACGAGAAGGATTCCATCAAAGTTATCCGTGATGAAATCTTTGAATTGGCTTCTGCAACTGGTTTGCAGATTCAAGAATATCGCAAGATCGTTGGCATGGTGCAAAAGGGCGAGCGCGAGGCGCGCATTGCCAAGAAGGAAATGGTTGAAGCCAATCTTCGCTTGGTGATTTCCATTGCCAAGAAATACACCAATCGCGGTTTGCAGTTCCTTGATCTCATCCAAGAAGGCAATATCGGCTTGATGAAAGCGGTTGATAAGTTTGAATATCGCCGTGGCTATAAATTCTCAACTTACGCAACCTGGTGGATCAGGCAGGCGATCA
>PLXI01000268.1 GCA_003151375.1 Hyphomicrobiales bacterium | reverse complement strand
TTCTTGGCCTTAGACGTATATTTGCGCGGAACCGATGGCACATAAGGCTCACCAAAGTTTTTTAGAATGGCATTGCGTGCCGCAGCAATAGCCTCAGGCGCCATGTCCACGCCGTCGGTTCGCATATAGGTGATAAGGCCTACGGTTTCACCGCCAAGCTCAATACCTTCATAAAGGCGCTGGGCAATCTGCATGGTACGCGCCGATGAGAAACCCAATTTGCGCGAAGCTTCCTGCTGCAAAGTTGAAGTGCGGAATGGCGGAAAAGGATGGCGCTTGGCTGGTTTGCTTTCAAGGCTGTCCACCTTAAAGACTTGGCCCTTTAATGCCGCTGCAATTGCCGTGGATGTGCCAGCTTCACCTAACGCTAACTTTTCAAGGCGCTTGCCATCTACGCTGGACAAGGCGGCCTGGAATTCAGCACCTTGGGAGGTGGTGAACACCCCGTCGATCGTCCAATATTCCTGCGGGCGGAAAGCTTCAATTTCCAATTCGCGATCACAAATGATCCGCAAAGCCACTGATTGCACCCGCCCAGCGGAGCGCGAGCCCGGCAACTTGCGCCACAACACCGGCGAGAGCGTAAAGCCAACCAAATAATCCAGTGCGCGGCGCGCCAAATATGCATCAACCAGCGCTGTGTCGAGTGCGCGCGGGTTGGCCATGGCTTCAAGGACGGCCGATTTGGTGATGGCGTTAAACGCCACCCGTTCGACCTTCTTGCCTTTGAGCGCTCCCTTTTTGGTGAGAACTTCCAGCACGTGCCATGAAATAGCTTCGCCTTCACGGTCAGGATCGGTTGCCAGAACCAGTTTATCATCGCCCTTTAATGCAGCTGCAATGTCGGACAGGCGTTTGGCAGATTTGCTATCAACCTCCCAATCCATGGCAAAGTCATCATCCGGCTTCACTGAACCGTCTTTGGCAGGCAAATCACGCACATGGCCAAAAGACGCCAAAACGGTGAAATCCTTACCTAGATATTTGTTGATGGTTTTTGCCTTGGAAGGCGATTCGACAACGACAACGGCCATTAATACGGTCCCAACTGAACTGCCCACATAGGGTGCAATGCCTATTTAAGCAAGTTGAGGTGGTTTTTTTGGGATAAGGATCAAAAATACAACCACCACACAACCTCTAATGACTTTATTTTAAATAATGCAAGCTTATGTTGTCCAAGTAATGTAAGCGGCAGCGTGAGGTTGTTATGGTCGAAGAAACAAAAAAGTCACCCACATTAGCAAAGCAACCGCGCGCGACTGATCTCAGCGTTGGCCTCAATGATGCGAAGCAGGTGGCACAATATATCGCCGACATGTCGCTGGAACTGCGTAATTTGGCCAAAGCCAACAAGCTGGTCACACTCCAAGGTTTGCTCGAGGTGGTCTTTTATGAGGCCTTTGGTGCTGCAGTTCAGAATGAAGTTCCCGAAGGTGAGGCTGAACGCATAAGAGCGCTTAGTCGCGCCTCAGAAGGATAATCAGGCTTAAGCGTTTCCGCAAGTTTCAACTCCCACTCACCAAAATGAGTGGCGAAAGGGGCCCGCCCTGCACCCCCATTCCCAAGGGCGGGCCCCGATCCACCGCGTCACAATATGTGCTTGCCGTGCCCCAAGGGTTCGGCATGGGCAATGACGCGTTTGAGCCGTGGAAGTTTGGCCATGAGGCGTGCTTCTACTCGTTCCAGCACCGTATGGCAGGCCTCTAGGCTTAAGTTCGCAGCAAAGCGGCAATGATAGTGCAAATAGAGTTCAGTGCCGCTGCGCCGCAGCCTAATGTTATGAACATCTTTCAATGCTTTCTCGCCGCGTACAGCGCCTTTCAAAGCCAGTTCCACCTTTCTGAACATTGGCTTTTCAGCCACCACGCTCAACAGTGTTTCACCCGGCCTTGGTTCGATATGACTTTCAACTTCTAATCCGCCGCCAAGGCCTTTTCTAATTGCACTCTCCAATTCTGTCGCCCGTTCATGCGCTACCCCCAGCGAAAGCCGCTCGGGCAATTCGAGATCAAAACTTATCGCACGCTTACCTCCAACGTCCTGAACTACCAGATGATGAATAGACAAGCCCTGTTGGGCAGAAATGGCCAAAACCTTTTGTTGTGCAGTTTCACTATCCAAAGCCACTGGCTCTAACGCCACATTCACATCCGCGCCCGGCAAAACGATTTGAACGAGGGCCTTTAATTTATGACCCAAATCAGCGATTGCAGCTGTAGGCAAGCTCCGCGGCACCAACGCGACAAATGACACGTAGGAAACACGCCCCACTTGGCGAACCCGTAACTGGTCAACGGAAAGCACCGAAGATTCTTGTGCCAATGTTTGGAGCAACAGCGTGCTCACACCTTCGGGGGCGCGATCGAGAAGTGCTGAAATGGTTTCAGAACAAAGCTTCAGTCCAAGCCAAAAGATAAATCCACTGACAAGCAATGCCGCAATTGCATCAGCCATTGGAAATCCTAAGGCTACACCAACAAGCCCGATGAGCACTGCACACGAAGCATAAATATCTGCCTCAAAGTGCTTTGCATCGGCTGCTAACGCCGCACTGCCTTCTGCTGCTGCCACGCGCTTCAGCGTGCCCGAGCGCCAAAAATCAATGATGATGCCAAGCCCCAGCAAGCCAAATGCCCACCAATGGGTGGCAAATGGCGCTGCACCAATAACCAAATGCAACACTGCCTCATAAGCGATGAAAAATGCGGTCATCATCAAAAGAACGGCCTCGGCCAATGCTGCGATATTCTCTATGCGGGCGTGGCCATAGTGATGTTCGTCATCTGGGGGCAGATCAGCAAAGCGAACCGCAAACCAAGTAATAACTGTTGCACCAAGATCAATGAGGCTATGCAAAGCCTCTGACAAAACCCCCAAAGAACCAGTGGCAATAACAACCACAAATTTGGCCGTCGTCATCACCACGCTGGCCGCGATTGAGATTAACGCTGCGTTGGCTTTTTTGGCGTGAGAGGTTGTCTGCATATCACTGACTTAAACCATCTTGCAAATTGCATCGACCAATTTATGCTTGATGCATGAATAAACCTACATTGATAATTGCTAACAAGAATTATTCTTCATGGTCGTTGCGTCCCTATATGGCCATGGCCCAATTTGGCATTCCGTTTGATGAAAAATTGATCCCCTTTGGTGAACCGGAATTTGGCAAAGCCGTGCGGCGCCATTCCAAGGCAGGTTTGGTGCCGGTGCTCAAACATAAAGGTTTAGTGATTTGGGACAGCCTGGCCATCATGGAATATCTCGCCGAGACTTGGCCCAAAAAGCAGATGTGGCCCAAAAACAAAGCCGCGAGCGCCATTGCCAGAGCAATCTCGGCTGAGATGCACAGTGGATTTAAAGCTCTGCGTGGTGTGTGCCCGATGAATTTACGACGCTCGCCAAAACCAATTACTGTGAATGACGCTCTTCTCAAAGACGTGGCACGATTTGAATATATCGTCGCAGAATGCCGCAAAGATTACAGCACAGGCGGCCCATTCCTGATTGGCAAGTTCAGTTTAGCCGATGCAATGTTCACACCCTTGGTCACAAGGTTAGAAACTTATGCTTTTACAGTTAAGCCAACCACGCTTGCTTATATGAATGCCATCATAAAAACGACTGCATTCCAATCATGGAAAGCAGCCGCACTTAAAGAGAAATGGATCGTACCGGAAGACGAAGTGGATTGAGTGCCCTTGTGCAAGCGAAGCGCAAATCGCTTTGGAGCGCTATTTAAGTACGCTTCGGTTTATACGTACACCACCAGCCGGTGCGGCCAAATCGAGCCGCCCATACCGTGTTAATGTCAAGTTCCTTGCTATACTTCACACGACACCTAGCAAGAACTTCAATTTGAGGTTTGGATTTCGCACCGCCTATCGGACCATATTTAAGTTCGTCGCCAATAACGTTGTTGTTTGAATGTGGCGGTATGGTTGGAGGCTTGCCAGGAACATTAGTCAAGTTCATGCCATAGGCTAAACTGCTGGTTGCAATTAAGATAGATGCAGCGAAACATAAATTTCTGATGTTTACCGTCATTGATGTTCTCCCACTACAAAAAGGCCCCTTCGGGCAAGTTAGCACCGTTAATCAAGTTGTCAAACCACAGCCAACTTGCCGCCCCAAAGAAAATGGATCGTGGCGGAAGACGAAGTGGATTGAGTGCCCTAGTGCAAGCGATGTGCAAATCGCTTTCAGGCGGTATTTAAGTACGCTTATGTTTATAGGTGCACCACCAGCCGGTGCGGCCAAAGCGTTTCGTCCATACCGTGCCAATTTCAAGTTCCTTGCTATACTTCACACGGCACTTGGCAAGAACTTCAACTTGGGGTTTGGATTTCGCACCGCCTATCGGACCATATTTAAGTTCGTCGCTAAAAACGCTGTTATTATTGGTTGAAGGTAGCGTAGGAGGCGGAGTGGGAATAACGCGCGCACTGTACGCCGCGCTACTGGTTGCAATTAAGATAGACGCAGCGAAACATAAATTTCTGATGTTTACCGTCATTGAAGTTCTCCCATTAGAAAAAACCCTTCGGACAAGTTAGCACCGTGAAGTAAGTTGTCAAACCATAGCCAACTTTCCGCCCACAAAGAAAATTGGATCTTACTCTAAGCCGAAGTAAATTGACCACCTCACAGCAGGTGAGAAACAAAGCTTGTTGCAGCAGTCCTTATTTATGTATTCTTTGGCTTATACACACACCACCAGCCGGTGCGGCCAAAGCGCTTGTTCCATTCAGCATTGATGCTCAATGCCTTGCTATATTTGATACGACATTTGCCCAGAACTTTTACCTGCTGTTGGGATTTTGTACCACCAATCGGCGCATAGCGAAGCTCGTCGCCAAAAACATTGTTGTTATTGGTTGAAGGTGGCGGAGGCGGAGTTGGTTTGCCACGAATCTGACCATAGGCCAAACTGCTTGTTGCAATTAAGATAGTCGCAGCGAAACATAAATTTCTGATGTTTACCGTCATTGATGTTCTCCCAATAGAAAAGGCCCCTCTAGGGAGACTAACACCACCACCTCAGTTGTCAAATCAGAGGCGGATTGCCACCCTCAACGAAAATGCTTATCGAAAGACGACAAAGATAGAGCGATCCTAAATCGCGCAATACCAAGCGATCTTGCCTCTATGGGTTTCCCAACGTGCTACGATTTCAGAAGATTGCATATTAGCAAAAAATCATTGCGGCTTTGCACGTCAAGCCAGAACTACTTTTCCACCCGGCTGACGCAACAATTGACCGGCTAATTCCAGCTCAATGACAACGGCTTGCACTTCCCAGGACTGTGCCTCTGCCTCCCGCGCCACATCATCAAGGCTGACAGGCGCATGCGACAGAAGTCCGAGGATTCTTTGCCGCACGGGTTCAGCGGTTTCGCTGACAGGCAGGCTCGCTACCTCCTCAAACTGACGGGAATTTTGCGGTGCTGAAAAGCGACATGCATCTAACACATCCGAAGCGCGCTGTAATAAATGCGCACCATCTTTGATGAGGCCATTGCTGCCTTCACAGCGCGGATCAAGCGGTGAGCCCGGCACAGCAAAAACCTCACGCCCAGCCTCATTGGCAAACCGCGCAGTCGTCAGCGAGCCCGAGCGCATCGCCGCCTCAACAATCACCGTGCCTTGAGCGAGGCCGGCGATGATCCTGTTACGACGAGGAAAACTCTCAGCCTTGGGCACAGTGCCGGGGGGCATTTCGCTCAGCAGCAAGCCTTGTTCAGCAATGGCCTCTTGCAGCTTGGCATTTTCAGGTGGATAAAAATGATCAATTCCGCCCGCCACAACTGCCACCGTGCCTTGAGCTAGGCTGGCTTGATGGGCGGCGGTGTCTATGCCACGTGCAAGCCCAGAGGCAATTACCAATCCAGCCTCACCTAACGCCAAGGCGATCATCCGCGCAAAACGCAAACCTGCAGCAGAGGCATTTCTGGCCCCTACGATGGCTACACATGGTTTGGAAAGTAATTCGACGACGCCCTTCACACAAATAAGTGGTGGTGGGGCAGGGCTCTGCCGCAACAGATCAGGATAATCTTGTTCACACGATGCAATGTAGAGTGGGCCCAATTTTTCGCTGCGCTCAAAATCCGCCTCCGCCCTTGCTTCATCATAAAGCTTGAGCGGACGGCGCAAGCCACCACGGCGGCTAAGCTCCGGCACACCTGCCAAAGCTTGCGAGGCTGATCCAAAGCGTTGCAACAAGCGTTCAAAAGTGATTGGCCCAACATTTTCACTCTGCGCCAAGCGGTGCCATGCAAGGCGCTCTTGGTCGCTGAGGTTCATGGCTTCTTGGCGAATGATGATTGCGGTTCAGTGCCAGCGATCAATCGCGATATATTGGATCGGTGGGTGAAGATCACCACAGCCACCAAAATTGCAACAGCCCACAATAAATGTGGTGCCCATAACCAACATGTCGATAACGCTGTTATGGTAGCGCATAGTGCCGAGAGTGACGAGATCCGCCGCTCCCAAAATACCGCGGCCCAGGTTAGCAAGGCAGCAAACCCGATGGGCCAACCCCAAGCAAATAAAACGCCAGCCACTGTAGCCACACCTTTGCCACCCTTAAAACCAAGCCACACCGGAAATATGTGGCCCGCCATTGCAGCAAAACCAGCGAGCAACATGGCAGTCTCTCCCCAAAGAAAATTGGCAATGAATGCAGGTAAAAAACCCTTGGCCATGTCAGCCAGCAATGTCAGTGCGGCAACAGTTTTGTTGCCGGTGCGCAACACATTTGTAGCACCGATATTACCCGAACCAATTTGGCGAATGTCACCCAGGCCTGCGGCGCGCGATAGCAGCAGGCCAAAGGGGATTGAGCCCGCCAAATAACCCATAATGATCGCTAAAAAGCTCCCGCCCATTTAATCCCCGCTTTCTAGTCAGCGTAGGAGTAAACTTTGCGGCCTGCAACCCACGTCTGGATGGCACGACCTTCTAAAGTGCGACGTTCAAAGGGCGAGTTTTTAGAGCGAGAGTGTAACTTAGCAGGCTCCACTTTCCAATTGCGATTGGGATCAACAACGATAAAATCGGCGGGCGCACCCGCGACGAGCTTGCCTTGCGACAGGCCCAACAACTTCGCCGGCATTTCACTTAAAACGTGCGAAAGCCGCGCTAACTCTATGCTTTTGTTATGAAGTAAATTAAGGGCAACCGACAAAAATGTGTCTAACCCAACTGCGCCAAAGGCCGCCTCAGCAAATGGCAAGCGTTTGGTGTCATCGCTTTGTGGATCATGGCCGGAATGGATCACGTCGATAACGCCGTCAGCCACGCCAGCCACCAATGCCTGTCTGTCTTCTTCGCCGCGCAGAGGCGGCGAAAGTTTAAAGAACGTCCGATATGGCCCGACGTCACTTTCATTCAGGCTGAGATGATTGATCGAAACCCCGCAGGAAACGTCCAATCCCTTGGCTTTGGCGCGGGCCATAACCGCAACACTTTCAGCACACGATATTTGTGCGGCATGATAGCGGCATCCGGTCATTTCAACGAGGCGTAAATCGCGCTCCAACAACATCACTTCTGATAAGCTGTAACTGCCAGACAAGCCCAGCACAGAAGCGCGCTCACCAGCATTCATCATTCCACCAGAAAGGCTAGGTTCATCAACATGCTGCACAATCAGAATGTCATGGTCGCGCGCATAAAGCATGGCACGACGCAGCAAAGCCGCATTGGCGACTGATTTAATTCCATCCGTTGCGGCAACAGCACCTGCTTCCTTCATTAAACCCAATTCCGCAATCGCATCACCAACACATCCCTTGGTGATTGCGGCCATGGGAGCCACACGCACTTTGGCAGTATCGCGTGCACGGCGTTGAATGAAATCCACCATCGCTGCATCATCAATAATCGGATTGGTGTTAGGCATCACTATCATCGTGGTCACACCACCAGCCGCTGCAGCTTCTGAGGCCGAAGCCAAAGATTCGCGGTATTCGCTACCAGGCTCACCGGTAAACACGCGCATGTCAATCAGGCCTGCGAGCAACATTTTGCCCTTGCAGTCATGAACTTCTGCACCTGCCACATTCGCCGCGGTAACATCTTTGCCAATAGCAACGATGCGTTCACCCTCGATCAGCAATCCGCCATGCCCGCTCACTAACTCCGCATTGATAAAGGCGCGCTTCATGCTTGCGTCCTTATATTACGAGACAGCGCATCAAGCACCGCCATGCGTACCGCAACGCCCATTTCAACTTGTTCGCGGATCACACTTTGCGCGCCGTCTGCAACAGCCGAGTCAATCTCCACGCCACGATTCATCGGGCCGGGGTGCATTACTAAAGCGCCTTTCTTGGCGAATTTCAGCTTCTCCTCAGTAAGCCCGTAAAAGTGATAATATTCTCGCTGACTAGGCACAAATGAACCAGCCATGCGCTCGGCCTGCAAACGCAACATCATCACCACATCTGCTCGCGCCAGGCCATCTTTCATATTTGTGAAAACTTCCACGCCAAAATGAGCAATGCCGGTGGGCAGCAAAGTAGATGGCGCAACCACCCGCACATGTGCACCCATTTTTGTGAGCAGCGCAATGTTGGAACGTGCCACCCGCGAATGTGCAACATCGCCACAAATGGCCACGGTTAGACCTTCTAGCGATTTCAGATGCCGCTTGATCGTCAGCGCATCAAGCAACGCTTGCGTCGGGTGTTCATGCTGACCATCGCCAGCATTAATGACCGCGCAAGATACCTTTTGTGACAGCAATTCCACTGTGCCTGATGATTGATGGCGCACCACCAAAAAATCCGGCTGCATGGCGTTGATGGTGATGGCAGTGTCGAGCACTGTCTCGCCCTTTGAAATAGACGAACTGGAAACCGTCATGTTCATCACATCGCAACCCAGCCGCTTTCCCGCAATCTCAAATGAGCTTTGCGTGCGCGTTGAATTTTCAAAGAACAGATTGACTTGGGTGGCCCCAGCCAAAATGGCGTGCCGCTTATCAGCATTGCGGTTTGCTTCCGCATAAGAAGCGGCCAAATCCAACAGTGCAGTGATTTCAAAAACAGAAAGATCAGATACAGCCAACAAGTGCTGGGCTTTAATGATCGGCGGGCGTGGCGCTGGGCTGGACATTAAAACGGCGTGATAAGCGAATGCAGCGCCAAGGGCAAGGGCTGGTTGCAACATGTGCTTAACGCAAATCCAACACGCCCTGCAAAATGAAGCTTGCAGCCAGTTTATCCACGTTTTTGTCACGCTTGGCGCGCGATAAATCTGCCTCCAACATGGTGCGGGTGACAGCGGCGGTTGAAAGCCGCTCATCCCAATAGATCAATGGCAGTGGCGTGAGCTTTGCCAAATTGCGCGTAAATGCGCGCGTGGATTGGCAGCGCGGGCCTTCACTACCATCCATATTGAGAGGCAGGCCCAGCACGATCAGGCCAATGTTTTCCGCTGCCGCAAACTCTAACAAGGCTTTTGCATCAGTTTGAAACTTGGTGCGTTCAATGGTGTGGCGCGGTGTTGCAATGGATAACGTGGCATCGCTGGTGGCAATGCCGATGGTTTTATCGCCCAGATCAAGGCCAATAAGCCGCTGGCCTTGGGGCAGGGCTGATATTGCTTCACGCGCAGTGGTAATAAAGTCAATCACAAGGGCCTGACTATAACATTCCTGCTTGCGCTGATACGATTGTTTTCGGATAAAGCATGCATGTCACAAACTGCCCGCCCCATTGGTTCTCCCATTTCAACTCTTCCGCCCGGCATTGTGCCTGATTTGCGCCCGCTCAATGGCCGCTATTCACGGCTTGAAGCCCTTGATCCTGCCAAACATGGTGCTGAGCTTTGGGCGGCAAATCTCAAGGACGAGACAGGCGAATTGTGGACTTATATGTCCAATGATCCATTGCCAAATGAAGCCGCATTCCTAGCGATGCTCAATAAACGCCACGCCATGCGCGACCCGTGGTTTTATGCCTATATCAACCGCACGACTGGTAAAGCGGTGGGCATGGGTGCGTTTATGCGTTTTGATAAAGCCAATGGCGTTATTGAAATCGGCCACATCTGGTTTTCGCCTGCGTTGCAAAAAACCCGTGAGGCCACGGAAGTGATCTATTTGATGATGCGTCACGCATTTGATGATCTGGGGTGCCGCCGTCTGGAATGGAAATGCGATTCACTCAACGCGCCTTCGCGTCGCGCTGCCACACGCTTTGGCTTTACCTTTGAGGGCATTTTCCGGCAACATTTGGTTTATAAGGGCCGCAACCGCGACACTGCGTGGTTCTCCCTGCTTGATAGCGAATGGCCGCGCGTGAAGGCAGGCCTCCGTTGTTGGCTGTCAGAAAGCAATTTTGACGCAGCAGGCCACCAGAAAGCCAAGTTGCAGCTCTCCTAACGCTTTGCTACATGCAGCGGCAACAAGGAAACACTCATGTCCGTTGACGAGAAAACTGTGCGCCGTGTGGCAAGACTTGCCCGCATCAAGGTCGAAGAAAAAGACGTGCCGAAGCTGGCAGGCGAACTCAACGTCATTCTGGCCTTTGTTGAACAACTCAATGAGGTGAATGTGGATGGCGTTGAGCCACTCACTTCCGTTGTCGCCATGGATATGAAAAAGCGCGCAGATGTGGTGACGGACGGGCACTATCCAAAGGCAATTGTCGCTAATACCCAATCGGAAGATGATTTCTTTATGGTGCCAAGGGTGATCGAATAATGTCTCTTACATCGCTCACCATCGCGGAAGCCCGCGCGGCCCTCACAGCCAAGAAATTCTCGGCCCTTGAACTTACGTCAGCCTATCTCGATGCAATCGACAAGGCAAAAGCGCTCAACGCCTATATCGTGGCCACACCTGAACAGGCCCTGACAATGGCCAAAGCTTCCGACGCCAAAATAGGCGCAGGAACCGCTGGCGCGCTCGAAGGCATTCCACTTGGCATAAAAGATCTCTTTGCCACCAAGGGTGTTCACACCCAAGCGTGCAGCCACATCTTGGATGGCTTCAAACCCGGTTATGAATCAACCGTCACTCAAAATCTGTGGGACGCAGGTGCTGTAATGTTGGGCAAGCTCAACATGGATGAATTCGCCATGGGTTCATCCAACGANNAATCAGGTGGCTCTGCCACAGCGGTTGCCGCTCATATTTGTGCGGCGGCAACTGCCACTGACACAGGTGGCTCCATCCGCCAACCTGCTGCCTTCACCGGCACAGTCGGCATCAAGCCAACCTACGGCCGTTGCTCGCGCTGGGGCACGATAGCTTTTGCCTCGTCGCTGGATCAAGCAGGCCCGATTGCGCGTGATGTGCGCGATGCGGCGATTATGTTGAAAGCGATGGCCTCGGTTGATGCCAAGGACACAACTTCGGTTGATCTGCCCATTCCTGATTATGAAAGCTTCATTGGCAAGTCGATAAAAGGTTTGCGCGTGGGCATTCCAAAGGAATATCGCCCTGATGGACTGTCATCTGAAATCAATGCGCTGTGGGACAAGGGCGCACAATGGTTGAAAGAGCAGGGCGCCGAGATTGTCGAAATCTCATTGCCACACACAAAATATGCATTGCCTGCTTATTACATTGTGGCCCCGGCCGAAGCCTCATCCAACCTCG
>PLXI01000162.1 GCA_003151375.1 Hyphomicrobiales bacterium | reverse complement strand
CGGTTTGATAAGTGCTGGCACGTTGTTCCAGCCACTCACCCTGCCAGATTTTAGAACCGCGCAAAACAGCATCTGGGTTCACCACATTTACACGGATTTGCTTTTCAGCCCCTTCAAGCGCCAAGCAACGCGCCAGATGAATCTCTGCCGCCTTGGCGGTGCAATAAGCCGACGCATTAGGCGAAGCAGCAAGGCCATTTTTGGAAGCTACGAAAACGACGTTGCCGCCCATGTTCTGTGAATGGAACAATTTAAACGCCTCACGCGAGACCAGGAAATACCCAGTGGAAAGAATGTCCATATTCTTATTCCAAAGTGCGAGTGTAGTTTCGGCAATGGGTGCTGATGAGGCAATACCTGCGTTGGAAACCAGAATGTCCAAGCCACCGAATTGCAGCGCTGCGGCATTAAATCCTGCAATCACCTGCTCTTCCTTGGTCACGTCAATCAGCGTGGTGCTCACAAAATCCTTGCCGAAGGCAGTCGCAAGTTCACCCTTAGCCGTTTCCAACGCGGTTTTGTCAAAATCCGCCAACACAACGCAAGCACCTTCACGCAGCATGCGTGCTGCAGTGGCCTTGCCAATGCCACCAGCACCACCTGTCACTAAGGCTATGCGACCAGCAAGCGATTTTGGTTTCGGCATGCGCTGTAATTTTGCTTCTTCGAGCAGCCAGTATTCAATATCAAATGCTTCTTGCTGTGGCAGGCCCACATAAGTCGAAACACCCGATGCGCCACGCATAACATTGACGGCATTTACATAGAATTCGCCAGATATCCGCGCCGTGGCTTTATCCTTGGCAAACGTAATCATGCCCACCTGTGGAATGAGGAAGACCACTGGATTCGCATCGCGCATGGCCGGCGAATTGGCGCGCTTGCAAGCGTTGTAATAGGCTTGGTAATTTTTACGGTAAGCCTCCACTTCTTCAGATAATTTTGCTTCATCTTCCACCACCAATGGGCAAATCTTGGTGCGCAGAAAATGATCGGGACACGATGTGCCAAGTGCTGCAAGTGGTCTGAGGTTCTTGGAATTCACAAATTCCAATACGGCAGCACTATCATCAAACTGGCCAACCATATGATGTTCACCCGAAATCAAACCACGAATGCGCGGCATGATGGCGGCGGCCCTGGCGCTTCGTTCATCGACAGCGAGCGATTTCGTAGCTGCACCACCAAAAGCTTCTTTGCCCTTGGTTTGGGCAATGAGCCAAGCATCGGCTTTGTTGATGGTGGCCAATGTTGTTTCATAACATTCTTGCGGCGTATCCCCCCAAGTGAAAAGCCCATGGCTTTCTAAAATCGCGCCCTTGGCCTTGGGGTTTTCGACGCAGAATTTTTCAAGCCATAATCCAAGCTCAAAGCCTGGGCGCTTCCAAGGCAGCCAGCCAATCTCATCGCCAAAAATTTTCTGCGTAAGGGCCTTTGAATCTTTCGCTGCGGCAATAGCAATGCAGGCATCTGGATGCATGTGGTCAACATAAGGCTTTGGCACAAAAGCATGCAGCGGTGTATCAATCGAAGCAGCGCGTCCATTTAAGTTGAAAGTGCAATGGGGAAGATAATCCACCATTTCATCTTCATGTTCCAATCCGCGATATAGTTTCTTCAGTGCACGGAGCTTTTCCATATAGAGCGTAGCAAAACCATCGCGTTTGATGGTGGCATTATCGCCACCGGAACCTTTGACCCACAAAACTTCGACATTTTCGCCGGTGAGTGGATCCTTTTCCCAAATCTTTGAGGATGTGTTGCCGCCGCCATAGTTGGTCACACGCTTGTCAGAGCCTAATAAATTGGAGCGATACACCAGGCGATCCGGCTCATTCATCGTTTGGGCTTTGGCGTTATCCCAAAGATTTGGAATGGCGCGGGAAGTGGAATTGGACACGGATCAGCCTCACATAATTTCTTTTAAACTCGCACCACAAACCAGAGGTGTCAATCATAATCAATCATCTTCAATCATTTTGCTGCGCTGCAGCGACGAATTTTGCGCGAAGTTGATTGACAGCTGTCAGATTCGATCATAGCCTTAAATCATTATTAGGAACCGCGATGCACGAAAAAGAGCGACATAGCGCCATTTTGCAAGCCGTGAAAGAGCGGCCTGTGGTGACGATTGAAGAATTAGTCTCGCTTACCGAAAGCTCGGAGGCCACTGTGCGGCGCGACATCACCGCCCTTCACGCGCAGAACCGTTTGCGCCGTGTGCGTGGCGGGGCTGAGGCCATCAACCAACCGCATCTGGCGGGCACGCCTTTCACGGTGAATGCCATGAAAAATATTGCCGCAAAGCGCGCAGTTGCCAAGGCGGCGGTTGAGCTTTGCCAAGATGGTGAACCCATCATCATCAATGGCGGCACGACAACCTATCAAATGGTGCATTATCTCACCCACCGCATAATGCCGGTATTTACCAATTCATTTCCCATCGCCGAGTATCTGCTGAAGCATTCCAAGAATGTCGTAACCCTGCCGGGTGGCACGATTTACCGTGAACAGAATATCATTCTCTCACCATTTGAAAACGACATGACGCAGAATTTTTCTGCCAAGCGTATGTTCACCAGCACGCAGGCAATTAGCCCCTTTGGCATTATGGAAAGCGATCCGCTTCTCATCTTGGCGGAACAGAAATTATTAAGCCAAGCCGAAGAGTTGATCGTTCTGGCCGATTCGTCAAAATTTAAAACGCATTCCAGCCTTGTACTGTGCAAGCTTTCGCGCATCTCAATGATCATCACAGATAGTGGCATTGATGAGCGCGAAGCGGCAATCGTGCGCGATGCAGGGATCAAATTAAAAATCGTCGATGTTGCAATCGACCAAAAAGAATCTTCGCTGTCAGCATGAGGCTGGTGGTGGTGATATAAACGGAGGAAGAAAACATGAAACTTTCAATCAAAGCGCTGGCTATTGCCAGTGTTGCAATTGGCTTAATGGGCGCTGGCGCCCATGCTGATGACTTGACGGTAGGCCTTTTAGTCAAATCGCTCGGCAACGGATTTTTCGATGCTGCCCACAAGGGTGCTGACAATGCCGCCAAGGAATTGGGCGACACGAAGGTAATTTACACTGGCCCAACCAAGGCCACCGCCGAAGGCCAGATCGAAATCATCAATTCTCTGATCGATCAAAAAGTGGGCTGCATTGCGATTTCCGCAAATGACCCAGACGCCGTTGCCCCTGCCCTGGAAAAGGCGATGAGCCGTGGCATTAAGGTGATCTCATGGGATTCAGGCGTAACTGAAAAAGCCCGTATGTTGCATCTCAACCCATCAGACACCGGACTGATCGGCGAAACCATCATCAAGTTGGCGGCTGACTATCTGCCAGATGGCGGCGAAGTTGCCATTCTCTCTGCTGCATCCACCGCTGCCAACCAGAACAGCTGGATTGACGCTGCTAAGAAAATTCTCCCTGAAAAGTTCCCCAAGATCAAATTGGTGGATGTGGTTTATGGTGATGATGATTCAGCTAAATCAACCGACGTTGCCAAGGGCCTTCTGAAAGCCCATCCAAACTTGAAGGCTATCATTGCGCCAACCACTGTTGGCGTTGTGGCTGCGGCACAAGTGGTGACTGATGCTGGCCTCATTGGCAAAGTGAATGTCACTGGTTTGGCGTTGCCGTCGGAGTTCAAGAAGTTCATCGACAACGGCGCATCGCAAGCTGTGGCTTTGTGGAACCCGATTGATCTTGGTTATTCGGCAACGATGCTGTGCCATGATCTAACTGTGGGCAAGCAAGAAGCCAAGCCAGGCGTTGAACTTTCCATCGGCAAAGTGGGCAAGATCAAGTTGGACGATCATAACGCCGCCGCGATGGCAGCACCTTTCGAGTTCAATAAAAAGAACATCGAGGAATTCTCGAAGATATACTAAGTTCCTCCTGAGGGCGGGCGGTGGCCACGTGTGCTGCCGCCCCTTTTTTGAAATTATGAAGACAGCCGCCGCAGCCAAGGACCCAATGCCCAGCCTTTCCTTGCAGGGCATTAGCAAGTCGTTCCCTGGTGTGCGCGCATTACACAATGTAAATTTGTCGCTTTATCCTGGTCAGGTGACAGCACTGATCGGCGAAAATGGGGCTGGCAAATCCACTTTAGTAAAAATTCTCACTGGTATTTATCAACCAGACGAAGGCAGCATTACACTCGATGGCGAACCAGTAGCGCTCACCAGTGCACAAAGCGCTTTTGCCTTGGGCATTACCGCCATTCACCAAGAAACGGTTTTGTTTGATGATCTGTCTGTGGCTGAAAATATCTATCTTGGCCATGCGCCGCGCGGGCGTCTTGGCCTCATCGACTGGAAAGCGATGAACCAATCGGCCAGTGCGACGCTTGCGAAAATTCACGTCTCGCACATTAAGCCTGCAACGCGCCTTGGAGATCTATCCATCGCCAACAAACATCTTGTCGCCGTGGCAAGGGCCATGTCAATTGACGCGCGCGTGGTGATCATGGATGAGCCAACGGCTGCGCTTTCCGCCAAAGAAATTGGCGAAGTTTATGATCTGGTGACTCTCTTAAAATCGCAAGGCAAAGCCATTCTGTTTATCAGCCACAAGTTTGATGAAATTTACAAAGTGGCTGATCGCTATACGGTTTTTCGTGATGGTGAATTGGTGGGCGAGGGCGTGCTGGCCAACACATCGCAAAATGACATGGTCAAACTGATGGTGGGGCGCAGCGTCGACCGTGTGTTCCCGAAACGAAAATCTGAAAAAGGTGATGTCGTCCTTAAAGTTCAAGATCTTTCACATCCAACAGAATTTGACGGGTTAAATTTTGAGTTGCGCGCTGGGGAAATTCTGGGCTTTTACGGCCTTGTTGGTGCCGGGCGAACCGAGGCAATGAAAGCGCTATTCGGATTAACCAAACCGAGCCGTGGCTCCGTTACCGTCAACAATGAACTCATTGCGCCGAAATCGGCTGCTGATGCAATTTTAGCGGGGCTGGTTTATGTGCCAGAAGAGCGCGGCAACCAAGGCATTGCGGCGGGGCTTCCCATTTTTATGAATGTGTCCCTGCCTTCACTCAAGCAAACATCTAAAAACAATGTGTTGCGGCTCTCCGAAGAGATGAAGCTGGCGCGTCATTATACCGAGCGGCTCGATTTGCGCGCGGCCTCTCTCAGCCAGGATGTGGCCACACTTTCTGGTGGCAACCAACAAAAAGTGGTGATCGCAAAATGGTTGGCGCGTCAACCCAAGGTGATCATTTTGGATGAGCCAACCAAAGGTATCGACATCGGCTCCAAGGCTGCAGTGCATGAATTCATGGCAGAGTTGGTCGCGGCAGGCATGGCCGTGATTATGGTTTCCTCTGAGCTGCCAGAAATTTTGGGGATGTCTGACCGCGTTATTGTGATGCGCGACGGGTTGATCGCTGAAACATTTGAAAACAAAAATCTGGGTGCAGAACAATTGGTACGTGCCGCGGCGGGAATTGCCGCGTGATGGCGCGCCTGTTCAAATCGCGCGAAATGCTGCTGGCGCTGGCCATCGTTATTTTGATTGCCGGTGTTGCCACAAGGTCTGCAGAATTTGCGACGCCCAGAAATTTGGCGCAAGCTTTCAATGACAGTTCTATTCTGATTATTTTGGCACTGGCGCAGATGTCAGTCATTCTCACCAGATCGATTGATCTTTCCACCGCAGCAAATCTTTGCTTCACAGGAATGGCAGTTGCGATGTTGAATAAGTTTCATCCGGAATTGCCAATGATAATTATCATACTGGTCGCCTTACTTTGGGGATTGGTGCTTGGCGCTTTCAACGGGATCTTGGTTTGGAAAATTGGAATTCCACCCATTGTTGTCACACTTGGCACACTTACGATCTATCGCGGCCTGACATTCGTCATGTCAGGTGGCGCATGGGTGAACGCTGATAAGATGAGCCCCGCCTTTATTGAACTGCAACGCCAATTAATTTTAGGCATTCCGGTGCTGTCATGGATTGCTATTCTGGTGATCGTGGTCTTTGCAATTTTTATGCGCGCCACCAAACAAGGCCGCAATATTTATGCGGTCGGCGTGAACCCAACTGCTGCTGTCTATGTTGGAATTGACGTGGGCCGAACAAAATTTATGGCTTTTTGTATTTCAGGATTGTTCTCTGGCCTTGCCGGATATTTGTGGGTTTCGCGCTATGTGATTGCATCCGTAGAAGTGGCCAATGGCTATGAGCTGAATGTGATCGCATCTTGCGTGATCGGTGGCATTTCTATCGCTGGTGGGGTTGGCAGCGTTGGCGGTGCAGTACTTGGTGCATTGTTCTTAAGTCTTATTGGCTTGGCGCTTCC
>PLXI01000173.1 GCA_003151375.1 Hyphomicrobiales bacterium | reverse complement strand
GTCTGGACAGGCTTGCTGTGCGCCCGGAGGGCCTGTGGCTGCTAGACTACAAAACTGGCAGCGTGGCCTCGCCCGATCACATAAAGCAAATGGCGGCCTATGCCGCATTGCTTAAACAGGCCTTCCCGGGGCGCCCTATCACAGCTGCGTTGTTTTTCACCCAAACTGCCAGTTTGCAGCAGCTGACCGGGGCTGAACTCACTGCAGCCTTGCGCGAAAGTGATGCCGCCTCGCCTTGACGATTGGCCCCTCAATGCCTAGCTATGGTTCTCAAACGGAGATTCCAATCATGTCGACGATCAAGGTTACCGATGCCAGTTTTGATGCTGAAGTTCTGAAATCTGCCACACCTGTGGTTGTGGATTTCTGGGCCGAATGGTGTGGCCCTTGCAAGATGATCGGCCCGCATCTCGAAGAAATCGCCAAGGAACTTGGGCCCAAGGTCAAGATTGTGAAGCTGAACATTGATGAGAACCCCGCTGTTGCATCGCAACTGGGCATTCGCTCCATCCCAACTTTGATGGTATTTAAAGCCGGCAAGCACACGTCAACGCAAGTTGGCGCTGGGCCTAAGAATGCACTCAAGAATTGGATCGAAGGCGCGCTATAGTCTTTATTTCATTGCATTTATATTCTCTCCATCGGCGGGCTTGACCTGCCGATCTCGTTTAGATGTCAGACAGAACTGCAAGCATGACTCTCCGCTCTGTGGGCCTCGTGTCATCCGAGGCCGAAAAATAAAAGGGAGCGCGCAGGGTTGCCTTCGCGTCATGCGGCTTGGTTTAGAGCCGCCAGAATAGTGCGAGGGTTTCCCCTGCGCGTGAACAGATCTCCGACAAGGCCTTGATGGATTACGCCCGGCTTTCCAAATCCGGAGCCATTTGTCAGATGGCTTTTGGGTAGGTTAGTCGCCCTGATTTGGGAGGCTGCATCTCTGCGCTTTCTTCGCTAACCGCGGGGCCCATTTCTCTGTTGGAATTTGCGCTCCAACAGCTGGCCCTGATCTCTCGATCAGGGGAAGGTCTTCTTGCCGCTGAGGGGATGTGCATACGTTTTGCAGCATCCGCCCAGACCGTTATTCCCTTCCGCCTTGATCACCGTCATGAGCAAGACCCCGGTGGAAGGGAACGGAAGCGCACTAACATGACGTAGGAATATAGTCAAGAGTTCTTTTCATCTCCCGCAAGCGGGCGAGGACGATGGCACTTAGCCCATCCAGCCGAAGAAGAAGTTATTTGACCCCATTGCCTCAATCGCAACTCTCAGCCAAAGTCTGGTTCAGCGGGTCAAGCCCGCCGATGGAGAATGCTGCCAGAAGTTCAACGCATTGGCATCACATATGCGAGGAGAATTACGAATGGAACTTGGTATTTCTAAAAGCCGTGACTTGTATCTCGATCTGTTGCGCGACACCCTCACAAACGTGATCTATGATGATGCTGCCATTAAGCCAATACGAAAGAATTCGCTTCGGGGACTTTTGGGCTTTGGTGATGGAGCGACGAAGTTTGATCCCGCATTACGCCAAAGCGGGCGCGATTGGCCGACTGTCGCCCATTCCATGATAGGTTCTCGCCGGATGGAAAATTTACGCCGATGTGCCTGCACCGTGTTGGATGACGGTATTCCCGGAGACTTCATTGAAACTGGCGTTTGGCGGGGTGGTGCGTGTATTATGTTGCGCGGTGTATTAAAAGCTTATGGAGATACGAAGCGAAAGGTATTTGTTGCCGACAGCTTTGCTGGCCTGCCCAAACCGAACAGAAAAAAATACAGTGCAGATCGCGGCGATGAGCATTTTAAGTTTGAGGCCTTGATGGTTAGCCAAGCGCAAGTCGCAGAAAACTTCCGCCGCTATGGACTGTTGGATGATCAAGTTTGTTTTCTAAAGGGATGGTTCAGCGAGACTTTACCAAAGGCCCCGATCGAAAACCTCGCTGTTCTCAGATTGGACGGAGATATGTATGAAAGCACGATGGATGCCTTGACAACCCTCTATCCCAAGGTTTCACCCGGGGGATTTGTCATCGTAGATGATTATCACGCGGTAGAAGCTTGCCGTAAAGCAGTACATGATTATTTGGACAGTCGTAATGAAGTCGTAAAGATTGAAGAAATTGATGGCATGGGCACGTTTTGGCGTCTCAATCCATCGAAGGCCAAATCTGCGGCACGGTTCGAAAAACAGACCAAGCGGAATAGATAATTTAGGGCACGATTTTTGGTAACGCGCCGCTTAACCGAAACACGGGAGTGGCAAACTATCTCTTCGCCGCACCGCCAATGGCAGACGGCTCTTCGCCCGAATGCAGAGCTAACGCTTGGCCTGCTAAATAGAGCGAGCCGCAGATGAGGATGCGTGGCGCAGGATATAATTTGCAGGTCTGTTCCAGCGTGTCTTGCAATGAGGTTTCGGCTACAGTCTGGATCGCCGGGTCAATTGCCGCCGGTGGGAGTGAGTGCGAGTAGTTAAATGCAGTGGTACCGTAATTCCCGGCACCGTAATACTAGGGGCTGTGTCTGCCGACAATTCTTGGCAACTGAAATTAGCTCTGAGTTTTTTCGCCAAACGCGCCTGCTGTAAACCAGCTTAACACCGCCAAAGGTGCGCCCACGCCATAGATCCATTGCGCGCCGAAATGTTGGCCGAACGTGCCCAGAAGTGGCGGGCCCAAAAGGAAAGCCATAAAAGCAGTTTGTACCATCGATGCCACATTGATGGCTGAGGGGCGGTCAGTCATTTGTGCGGCAGCCGACATGGCCAGCGGGAACATTACGCTACAGCCTATGCCGATCAATGCAAATCCCAGCAGCGAGAGAAGCGGTGATGGGGCTAGAAATACAATGACTGTGCCCGCCAACAACATGCCGGAAAAAAAGCGCGATACAGAAGCAGGTGAATGTTTTTCGACATAACGATCAGCAAAAAAGCGGGTGATGGCTTGCGAAAGTGCCACTGTTGCGACCGCAACTCCGGCAATAAAGGGGCCGGAATTATATATATTGCGCATGTAGATCGCAGACCAATCGATGCCCGCACCCTCCATCAACATGGCAGATAGCGTGACCGCAACGAGGCCCAAGATTGCAATAGTGGGCAATGAGAATTTGGGCCGCTCCTTGTCATGCTCAACCACGCGGCTGGGGGCTGCTTCAAACTTGCCAAGAAAAACCGCAACACAGATCGCTATCATCGGCGCAATGAGTCCCAAGTCCATTTGTGGCGACAAGCCAAGCTGCGCCATGCCAGCGCCGGCAAGGCCCGCACTAAAAAATCCAAAGCTCCAGAATGAATGTGCACGGTTCATAATGCGGCGTTTGACCAAATGCTCAACCCTGTCCGCCTCAGTGTTCAACACGATCTCAATGCAACCGATCAGAAAACCAATCGGTACGAGCGCCATAAAAAACAGTGGCGGGCTTAAAACGTGAACCGCCAAAGCATAGAATAATGCCGCAAGCGGAATAGCTGAGAGCAATGTGCGCCGAAAGCCCATACGTTCAATCAAGGGTGTGGCAAATGTCAGCGCAATGAGCGTTCCCACAGGCAAGCCAATAAGGCTAAACCCCAGCGTCTGCTCGCCCACGCCCATCTGCTGTTTAATGTCAGCCATGCGCGGGAAAATACTACCCATCCCAATGGCGTGAATACAAAAGCCAGCAAAAACGCGGCGCTCTGGCGATAGGTCGATACCGAAAGACATAGAATTTCTCTTGTTGTTCGAAATCACAATCTTGCATAAACGTGCAAAACGTGCAAGAACAAAGAACCATGTGCAGGAGGCGTTGTGTTAGCTGAACAGCGATTTGAATTCATTCGCGCGGAACTGCATTCGAAAGGGCGTATTCTAGCTGGCGACCTTGCCGCACGGTTTTCGGTATCAGAGGACACTGCACGGCGCGATTTGCGCGAACTTGCCAAAGTAGGTGATTGTCGTCGCGTCTATGGCGGCGCAGTGGCTATTGCCCCCAACGCCGGGCCGCTTCGGCTTCGCAATGACTTGTTGCGCGACGAAAAANNGCCGAACACAGCCTAATCAAACTTATCATGCTGGGCGGAACCTATGACCGTGATCTTGGAACCTGTGTCGGCCAAGAAACTTTAAGATCGATTTCTCAACTGCATGCTGAACTACTATTCCTCGGCTCTTGCGGCGTTGATGCTGTCCAAGGCGCAACCGCCTTTGATTCCGCCGAAGCGGAGGTCAAACGCGCCATGGTAAAGAACAGTTCCACAATCATTGTTGTGGCAACCGCTGACAAACTATCAACAGCCGCACCCTTCCGCGTGGCGAGTCCAGATGCAATTCGCCATTTGGTGGTTGATGGGAAAGTCAAGACTTCCACGCTGGCCCAGTTCAAGAAACACGGTACTCAGGTTCATCGGGCATAGTTCAAGCTGAGAATTTACGGTGGCACTACGCGACAGCGTCCCTACCTCTTCGCAGCCCCGCTGACTTTTGATGCCTCTTCGCCCGAATGCAGCGCAAGAACATGGCCCGCTAAATAAAGTGAGCCGCANNGAGGATGCGTGGCGCGGGATATAATTTGCAGGCTTGTTCCAGCGCGTCTTGCAATGTGGCTACGGCCACGGCTTTCAAACCTTCACGTGTTGCCGCCGTTGCCAACTCTGTTGCCGGAATGGTGTTCACTTCATCAGGAATAGGCAGCGTCACAACCGCATNNCTCGCATCGCTGCTGCCACCATCGGCCCGGCTGGCGCTCTGTGCCCGCCATCCAACCAAATCTCGGTGTCTTCGCTAACGTAAGATCGCAGCTGCCCCGCACCTAAGTTCTGCATCCGTGCAGGCCAGGTCACATTCTTCATCCCGACAGCAATGGCCTCTTCGCTGATGCGGCTGTCATCCAAAGCACGTATGGCGGCAATGGCGTTGCCAGCATTGTCAACCTGATGTGGCCCAGCCAATGCGGGCAGAGGCAAATCCAACAAACCATTCTCATCTTGGAATACCAAGCGGCCATGTTGCGCGTAACTTTGCCAATCCTGATTGGCGATCGTGAGCGGCGCACCAATTTTTAGTGCCACCTGCTCAATTTCTTCGCGCACTTCGGGTGAATTCGCACCTAACACGCCAATACAGCCGCGTTTCAAAATTCCAGCTTTTTCGCGTGCGATTTCTTGAATGGTGTCACCAAGATATTGTTGATGATCAAGTCCGATTGAAGTGATCACACAAACCGCAGGCTTGGCGATCACATTGGTGGCATCGAGCCTTCCGCCTAGGCCCACTTCCAAAAGCAAATAATCCGCCAGCATTCGTGAGTAAGCCAGAAAAGCCGCAGCCGTAGTGATCTCAAAAAACGTAATCGGTTCTTTGCCATTGGCGGCTTCGCATTCTTCCAGCAGCGCCACCAAATCAGCCTCAGCAATAGGCTTTCCAGCCAGCCCAATGCGCTCATGAAAACGAACCAGATGTGGGCTGATGTAAGTGTGAACCTGTAATCCAGCCGCTTCCATGATGGCTCTGGTGAAAGCCAGTGTTGAGCCTTTGCCATTGGTGCCAGCAATGTGGATGGCCTTGGGCAGTTTGCGCTCAGGGTTTCCAAGGCGCGCCAGAAGCCGTTCCATGCGATCAAGTGACAGATCAATAATTTTTGGATGCAGCTCTAACAGCCGCATCAAAATGGCATCACTTCTCACGCCACCGGAACCAATGCGCCCGTCATCACTTTTGCATCTTGCTTCATCAACAACCGCGCAATGCGTGAAACCGTGGCCTTCATGTCATGGCGGTGAATAACCATATCCACCATGCCATGTGCTTTGAGATATTCTGAGCGCTGGAAACCAGCAGGCAATTTCTCACGAATGGTTTGTTCAATCACGCGCTGACCAGCAAAACCGATAATGGCATTAGGCTCAGCCAGATGCACGTCACCCAACATGGCGTATGAGGCCGTCACACCGCCTGTGGTGGGATTGGTCAAAACCACGATGTAAGGCAGTTTGGCTTCGCGCAGCTCTTGCACGGCAATCGTTGTGCGCGGCAATTGCATGAGCGAGAGAATGCCTTCTTGCATACGCGCACCACCCGATGCCACAAAAATCACAAACGGGCACCGTTTGGAAACCGCAAAGCGCATTGCGGCAATAATCGCATCTCCCGCCGCCATGCCCAGAGAGCCCCCAATAAAGCCCATGTCTTGCACAGCAATCACCATCGGTTGATCATTCACTGTGCCAAAACCGGCTTGCACAGAATCCTCGGCAGCAGCTTTGGCCTTGGCGTCTTTCAATTGATCGGTGTATTTTTTCTCAGCACGAAATTTGAGCGGATCAATCGTGGCCGTGGGTGCAGGCAGGGGCTCAAAGACACCGCCATCAAACATCAGCGAAAACCGTGTGGCTACGGGCACGCGGTGATGATGATCTGATCCTGGAAACACAAACTGATTTGCTTCGAGGTCTTTGAAAAAAACCATCTGGCCAGAGTCGGGATCTTTGATCCACATATTCTCTGGCACTTCGCGCCTGACCACGCCAAGAATAGAGCGAATGCGGGGGCGAACGAAATTCTTGATCCAGTTCATCGCTTACTTTCTCACACCAAGGGCAATCTCGGCAACCACCTTTTGAACGGCCTTTGGTGTGTGTGCCGTAGGTTTGCCTTGTTTATTCAAAGACCTTTCAACCGCTGAAACCAGCGCTGAGCCCACCACCACACCATCTGCCACCTTGGCAATTGCGCTGGCCTGCTCAGCGGTTTTAACGCCGAAGCCTACACAGATGGGTAAAGATGTGTGTTTCTTCAAGCGCTTCACATTGGCGGCAACTGATTTGAGATCCGGTGCCTTGGTGCCGGTGACACCCAGAACCGACACATAATAGACAAAACCAGACGTGTTTTTAAACACCGCAGGTGCACGTTTGTCGTCAGTTGTAGGCGTTGTCAGCCGGATGAAATTTAACCCTGCCTGCATTGCTGGAATGCAAAGTTCTTCATCTTCTTCTGGCGGCAGATCAACCACGATCAAACCATCTGCACCAGCGGCTTTGGCGTCGATCAAAAACTTCGGCACGCCATAAACATAAATGGGGTTGTAATAACCCATCAGAACCACCGGCGTGGTTTTGTCTTCGGTGCGGAAAGCCTTCAACAAGGCCAAAGTCTTCTTCATCGTAGCACCATTGGCAAGTGCGCGAAGCCCGCCGGCTTGAATGGCTGGGCCATCGGCCATCGGATCAGTAAATGGCATACCCAGTTCAATGATATCTGCGCCAGCCTTGGGCAGGCCCTGAATGATCTTCAATGACGTTTCATGGTCGGGATCACCAGCGGTGACAAAAGTCATCATCGCGGCCCGGCCTTCTTTTTTCAACGCAGCGAATTTATCATCAATGCGGGTGCTCACAGTTTCACCCCCAAAATATCAGCCACTGTGAAAATATCTTTATCGCCCCGCCCCGAAAGATTGATCACCATCAAATGATCCTTGGGCTTGGTAGGGGCCAGCTTCATGGCAAAGGCAATGGCATGGGAAGGCTCTAATGCAGGAATAATGCCCTCAAGTTCGCACAAAAGCTGGAAAGCTTCCAGCGCCTCATTGTCTGTGGCCGAGGTGTATTTTACG
>PLXI01000232.1 GCA_003151375.1 Hyphomicrobiales bacterium | reverse complement strand
AGCATGTCAGCGGTGAGGCTCGTGCCTTCGGCTTCTTCGTTATTGGCAACACGGTTGCCCAAAAGCTTCAGGTCAGGATAAGCGGCAACGCCATCCTTGAAGCCCTTGTCGCGGGAGTCCAGGGATTCATGGCCAGCCATAGCTGTGATGAACGCCACTTTGCCAGCAACTTTGCCAGTGCGCTCCTTGATGCAGGCGGCCATGGCGTCAGCAGCGGCTTTGCCACCGGCTACGTTATCGGTGGTCAGGAATGAAGCGAACTGATCAGTCTTGGCGCCTGAATCGATCATGATGACAGGAATGCCTGCTTTCGTTACAGCAGCAATTGGGTCGCCCAAGGCTTCAGCAACGGTTGGTGAAATAACTATTGCAGCTGGCTTCTTGCCTGCCGCAGCTTCGAGAACGGCGATCTGCCCGGCGGCATCGTCCTTTGGTGTGCCGAGCTCTTCGACCTTGACGCCGAGCACCTTGCCGGCTGCTTCGGCACCCTTGAACACGATTTGCCAATATTCCGAAGTGGTTGCCTTAACAATCACTGCAATGCTGTCTTCTGCTTGAGCTTGTGGAGCAGCCATAAGTGCCATTGTAGCAACTGATGCTGCGAGGGTAATTTTCCTGAACATTTCAACGTCTCCCTAAAAATTGTTGTGCCGTCAAGCGGCGATTTCTTTATCCTTGTAACCAGTCATGTATTTAATCAACTTCTCCTGTGTTGTTTCTCCTGCTGTTGTTATGTGAACGATGGTGCCGCGAAACATCACGGCAATTCTGTCGGCAACTTCGAGAATCTCGACCAGATTATGGCCAATATAAATGACCGCAGCGCCGGATGCCGCAAGCTCACGCGCATATTTGATCACATGTTCGCGCTCCATCACGGCTAGAGCGGCGGTAGGCTCATCCATAATGACGACCTTGGCCTTCCAGTAGATAGCGCGCGCGATTGCAACGGCTTGGCGTTGGCCGCCAGAAAGACGAGCGACGGTTTTCGATTTTGCCGGAATTTGGCTTTTAATGCGGTCGAGAAGCGATGTTGTTTCGTTGCGAATAGAACGCTCATCAATATAAGGAAGAACGCCGAAAAGCCGACGCACTGGTTCCCTACCAAGAAAAATATTTGCGCCAACGGTGAGATCATCAGCAAGTGCTAAATCCTGATAAACGGTTTCAATTCCGCGCTCGCGCACTTGCCGCGGCGAAAGTGAGTCTATGTTTTCGCCGTTGAGGCAGATTTCACCAGAGTCCGCGCGGTAAACCCCAGAGATGTGTTTAATGAGCGTTGTCTTACCAGCGCCATTGTCACCAACCAGCGCCAAAACCTCACCAGGATTAACGTTCAGATCAACCCCGCGAAGCACCTCAACCGGGCCGAAACTTTTTCGAACATTCTGGATCGTTAGGACAGGTTTCATTAAGCTCCCTACATAGAAATAGTTGTTGTCTCTTTTCGATAAAAGACTGATATTGTCGCTCGAAGTCAAATTGTTTTTTATAACCAAAAATATAACATAAAGAACCGCGATGGTTTATTAATTCGAAAAAGAGGCCGCAATGCGTGGTGAAACAGTTTTCAAACGGACTTTTAACAAAACATTGGATTACCTAACTGCAAATGAAATTGGGAACACAATACCGTCTGAAAACGTCCTGACTGAAATTCTGAAGGCAAGCCGCACGACTGTAAGAAAAGTACTCGAAGAACTTCAAGCTCGTAAAATTATAAAAGGCACGGCAGCAAAGAGAGTTATTGTTCGCCATGCAAAGCCCACAGAGTATTTTCCTGACAACGAAACTGTTGCGACCTCAGCGCAAGTTGAAAAGAAATTCATGGAGTGGATGTTACGCGGAGATCGCAAGGCCGGAGATATCGTAAATGGACTTGAGCTAACGCGCCAATTTGGGGTTTCAACCAGTGCAATTCGTGAATATCTAAATCGGTTTAGCCGATTTGGGCTTATTGAACGGCGCCCCAATTCAAGCTGGATTATTCGTGGATTCACCAAGGAGTTTGCGCTTGAGCTCTTCGAAGTGCGTGAACTGTTTGAAACCCGCTCAGCAATTGCCTTCACCAGTCAATCTGAGAGCTCACCGGCTTGGCAGAGTCTTAGAAAATTAGAGAAAGAGCACAGGTCGCTTTTGAAAGAAATTTCAAACCGCTATCATGACTTTTCTGATCTTGATGATAGATTTCATCGCCTCATTAATAATGCATCAAACAACCGGTTTATCGTTGATTTTTACGACATTATTTCTCTGATCTTCCACTATCATTACCAGTGGAACAAGGCCAACGAGAAGCAACGCAATCGTGCTGCAATACTTGAACATCTTGACTATATTGAATCACTTTTGAGCCGTGATCCGCAACGCGTGCAACTGGCCTGCAAAAGCCATCTCAACTCCGCTCGAAAGACCCTGCTGTCATCCATTAATGTGCAAGCACTTACTCCTGACGAAGAACAACGATGACCAAAAAAACTTTTATTAGTGTTGGTGAGTGCATGGCGGAGTTACAGGCGGCCAATGACGGACTTTACCGACTTGGCTTTGCTGGTGATACATTGAATACAGCTTGGTATATGAGGGCATTGACAGATGCTTCAAATGTATCAGGCGATTATTTGACGTCGATTGGTACTGATCAGCTGTCACAAAAAATGCTGACGTTTCTCAAAGCGGGCGGCATTGGAACGCGCTTTGTTGGTGAGATTAGAGATCGAACCGTCGGTCTATATTTAATCACACTCACCGGCGCGGAGCGTAACTTCACCTATTGGCGCAGTGCTTCCGCCGCAAGATTGCTCGCCGAAGACGAGAAGGCTTTGCGCTCTGCTCTTGGGAAAGCCGACGTTATCTATTTTTCAGGTATAACGCTCGCAATCCTTTCACCCAAGCATCGTAAGATATTTTTGGGGGTGCTGCGTGATATGAAGAAGCGTGGTGTGATGATCGCATTTGACTCAAACACACCTCGCAGGCTTTGGCCATCTGATGCGGCGATGAAAAACGCGATGATTGAAGCCTACAAAGTCTCAACACTTACACTGCCAACTTTTGATGATGATCGTGCAGTATTCGGCGATGCCACTCCGGCTGAAACAATCAAGCGAATTGCAGGTTATGGCGTGCGCGAGGTTGTTGTGAAAGATGGTGAAAATCCCTGCTTTGTTTTGGCAGATGATAAGCAGGTTTCTGTGACCCCTGAAACAGTTGCAGGTGTGGTCGATACAACCGGTGCCGGGGATAGTTTCAACGCAGGTTATATCGCAGCGCGGTTGGCCAAAAAAAGCGCTGAGTCAGCCGCAAAATTTGCCCACCGTGTGGCGGGGCGCGTTATTTGCGGGCGTGGAGCACTTCTCGATATGGCCGGATTTAACGATTTGGCGTTGAAATAACACAAAGCAATTTGTTTATGTGAGTTCACTCAAAGCCATCGCCAAAACGATGATTACGCCTTTGGTGATAAGCTGAATGTCAAGCGTCACATTAAGAATGTTCATGCCGTTGTTTATGACGCCAAGAAAAATAACGCCGATGAGTGTTCTGCCTATTGAACCGTTGCCACCCATAAGGCTGGTTCCGCCCAGAACAATTGCTGCGATCACATCAAGTTCGGTGCCAAACTCGCCGTAAACTGCCGCCGAAGTATGCACTTGCGACGACTGCACAATGCCAGCCAGGGCCGCACCCATTCCAGACAATCCATAAATTGCTATTTTTGTTAGACGAACGCGGTGCCCACTGAGATAGGCTGCGCGCTCATTTTCGCCGATGCCTGCAACTATCAAACCAATGGGTGTTCGCTTTTGAACAAACATTACGGCCCCCGCAAAGACGAGAAGGAGAATGATCGAGAATGAAATACCACCGATATGCCCAGTGCCGATAAAGGTAAATGCGTCTTGATCGCGGATCAGGTGCCATTCGGGGCCACCCCAAATCAAAGCCAATCCCCGAACGATACTCAACATCGCAAGCGTGACTATGATCGGCGGCAAGCCGAAAATGGCAACCAGTGTGCCATTTATCGTTCCAATTAAAATTCCAACGCCTAAGGCGGCCGCGATTGCTATGGGCAACCCTAGTCCAGCATCCATTGCGAAGAAGGCCGTAAGACCAGAGATGGCCAACACTGGCCCAACGGAAAGATCAACACCACCCGTCATGATCACAAAGGTCATGGCCACGGCCATGATACCAATCAAATTCATTTGGTGAATGATGCCAATGAGATTCTCTGGTTTGAGAAAGGCCGGTTCGGCAATTGAAAACATGATGACGATAAAAACAATCGCCAGCGGCAAGGCATAAGGAGCCAGCTTGCTCAACTTCGCCGATGACTTCAAATTCCAGCGCGCAATCATCGGGCCGCGCCTCCAATTTCGCCAATAATTTCAGCCAGAGTGGTCTTGTCTGCATCATGGATTGCAACCAAACGGCCAGACACCATCACGGCAATTCGGTCTGAGATGGTCATCACCTCTTCGAGATCTGATGACACCACCAAAATCGCAGCACCTTTGTCGCGCTCAGCGCGCAGAATGGCATAGATCTCTGCTTTGGCACCAACATCAACGCCGACAGTTGGTTCATCA
The DNA here is from genome assembly GCA_003151375.1 of Hyphomicrobiales bacterium. GTDB lineage: Bacteria > Pseudomonadota > Alphaproteobacteria > Rhizobiales > Aestuariivirgaceae > Aestuariivirga. The sequence continues at coordinate 15,888 of PLXI01000232.1, read as the reverse complement.
AGCAGCAGAAATTTTGGTTTGAGATTAAGCCATTTCCCCAACAACACTTTCTGTTGGTTTCCGCCAGAGAGTAGCCGCACTGGTTTGATTGGGTCAGGTGGTTGGATGTTGAGATCAGTGATCATCTCGCCCGTGGCCGAATAGATTTCCTTGCGCTTCAACAAACCAAATTTGTGGAACTTACGCAGCGTTGCCATGACCAGATTGTTGCTGATCGAAAGGCCCAGCATGAGTCCTTCGCGGTGGCGGTCTTCGGTGACAAAACCCATGCCATTGCTAATCGCTTGTGTTGGAGATTTGAAGGAAATTACTTTGCCATCAACTTTCAATTCACCTGAATCAAATCTATCAGAGCCAAATAGAGTATGCAGGAATTCAGTACGCTTGGAACCGATAAGCCCGGTAATGCAGAATATTTCACCGGCAAAAAGATCAAATGATATGTCGCTAAACACGCCTCTCTTGGTTAGCCCATTCGCACTCAACCGCACCTTGCCAGTTCCGCGGGCCATGCGTTTAAATTTGCCAGCCTGTGCGGAGTCCTTTGCTAGCTTTTCACCGACCATCAGTTTCACGAGTGATGGCCGCGTGATATCAGCTACCTTCCCCTCGCTGATAATGCGGCCATCGCGCATCACCGTAACCGTGTCACACACTGCAAAGATTTCGTCCAACATATGGCTGATATAAACGATCGCCACTCCACTGGATTTCAGCGTGCGAATTGTCGCGTGCAATTTTGCAACGTCAGACGCTGCCAACCATCCCGTTGGCTCATCCATCAGCAGAATGCGCGCGTTGAGGGCAAGCGCCTTGAGAATTTCAACTTCCTTTTGTTTCACAGTTGGAAGTGTTGAAACAAGTGCGTCAAGATCGATCTGAATAGCGTGGCGCTGCAAAAGTTCTTCGGCCTCGCGCCTCTGGCGTTTGCGGTCAAGTAAGCCAAAACGTTTGGTTGGCTGCCTCCCGAGGAAGATATTATCAAGCACCGTCATCGCTGGTGCTAGATTTGAATGTTGATAGATGCAGGCAATGCCGCTGTTGATCATTTCGGTGGGACTGCCAAGCACAAGTTCCTTGCCATCCACTTTCACGGTTCCGGTTGTCGGTGCTATTGCGCCCGTCAAAATTTTGATCAGCGTAGATTTTCCAGCACCGTTTGAACCAACGAGCGCGCGGATTTCACCCGCACTCACAGTGAAATTGGCATCAATCAATACCGCAAGACTGCCATAAGTCTTACCCAGGCCCTGCGCATCAATGAGGTGAGCTTCGTTCATCAGGTGTTCGCCCCCACATTCGCGGCAGCGCGGCGTTGGCGCTGAACCACCAAATAGCGATCATAGCAAACAGCTGCCAGCAGAATTGCCCCAGTCAGAATCTGCTGCACATATTGTGAAGCACCAAGCAATGTCAGGCCAATCAACACAACGCCCAGCAGGAATGCGCCAATGACGGGGCCAAACATTGAGCCTATGCCGCCTTGCAAACTAACACCACCAATAACCGCGGCAGAAATTGCCGTGAGTTCCATGCCGGTGCCAAGCGCTTCCGTTGAAGTTGTCAGACGTGCAACCAGCACAAGCGCTGCAACCCCCGCGCAAAATCCGGATATGGCATAAGTGAATATCGTAATTCTGCGCGTGTTTATTCCAGCCAACCTAGCTGCCTCTTGATTGCCTCCAACGGTGTAAATGTCGCGGCCGAGTTTGGTTGATAACAACAACAGTTGGAATGTGATAAATATTGCAATCATCAAAAAGAATGAGAGGGGAAACCAGGGCAGGTGCACATAGTCGGAAATGCCAAGTGCACCACCAATATCAAAATAAGTCTCGATGCCAACAATCCAAGGATCAGTAATTGGAGTTGTGGCAAGTTTCGGGATCAGTAGTCGCCCAGAGATGGCATAAACCACACCACGATAAGCAGCCAGCGTCGCCAAAGTTGCGATGAAGGGTTGAAGACGCAAATAGACAATCAGTATTCCATTTATCGCGCCGGCACCTGTTGCCGCAATCAGCACGAGCGGCAAAATAAGATAGCCCGGCACATGAAAAAGCATCGTAAGATCGAAGGCAACCATTCCTGCAAGTGCAACCATGGCCCCGATGGAAAGATCAATGCCGCGCAACAAGATTGGGAACGACTGCCCCATCGCAAGAATTGCGACGAAGGAAAATCCAGACATCAAGTTTTCGAAGTTGCTCGTCGTCGCAAAGTTTGGCGCGAAGAGACAAAACAGCCCCACCGTAACCAAAAAGAAAGCCAGTAAAGCAATTGAGGCCGGACGACGCTGCATTTGGGTCTCGATTGTTATTGAAATTAAGAAAATAGCCGCGACAGGTTAATGTCGCGGCCCTGGGTCTTGTATGGGAACAAGATTACCAGCGTTGAGCAGGTGTAATTTGGCCCACTGTGTCCTTTGTGGCAATCACATAAGGCATAAGCAAATGGCCTTGTTTTTTGAAGGCCGTGGCAGGTACCATACCACTGGCCAAAACCACAGCGGCGGAAGCAGCAAACCGGCCCTGTTGATGAACGTCAGTAAATTGCGTGCCAGTCAATTCGCCTGCAGCAATTGATTCCAAGGCACCGGTTTCGCCATCGTTACCAAAAATAACCAACTTGCCAATCAAGCCCTTGTCCTTAGCAACGTCCACAGCACCAAGCGCCATGGCGTCATTCACGCCATAAACACCACCGAGCTTTGGGTTAGCGGCAAGAATCGTTGCCAGCACGTCTTGGGCTTTCTTGCGTGACCATTCGGCCACCTGGTCAGCCACAATCTTGATTTCTGGATGGTGCTTCTTCATACCATCAACGAAACCATTGGTGCGCAGGTCGCGAATAATAATGCCAGGAGGTGCGTTGAGAATGGCAACATCGCCTTTGCCACCCATGGCGTCGCCCATTGCTTTGGCAATATCCATGGCGCCGAAGTAATGGTTCATTTCCACATGTGCCGCATGGGCTTCGGTGGCATCAATGTTCAATGTGATCACTGAAATGCCGGCCCGTTTGGCTTTCTGGATCGAAGGTGCCAGTGCCACGCTGTCAACTGGCTGTAAGAAGATCACTGAGTTGCCATCGCTGATCAACGTATCCATCAGGCTAACCTGAACTTCAGCTTTGCCCTGACCATCGAGCAGTTTGTAATCCACAATCTGCTGAGGGGTCAGAACATCTTCAATGCCCTTGGACCAAGCAGATGAAACCGTATCTGTTGCGTATTTGATAAACGCCATCTTCAGGCGCGCATCATCAGCTGCGTTAGCTTTCTGAACGCCGAAAAGGCCGGTTGATGGATCGCTGTTGCCGAATAGACCCATCGCTGCTCCGCCAATCGCAGCTGAGCCAAGTGCTATGTTTTTTAAGAAATGGCGACGATCATTTGTAGTGTTCTTGATTTCTTCAGTCATTGTATCCTCCATTTGGGTTTGATTATCTTGTTAAAGAGAATTCACGGGGCGGGTTGCTCCGCGAACGGCAGTAAAAACGGCATAGAGAGACTTAGTCGCCGTGATAAAAAGGCGGTTGTTCTTAGGGCCGCCAAAGGTGAGATTGGCCACTGTTTCAGGAATATGGATGATACCTAGTGGGGTTCCATCGGGCGCAAAGACTTCAACACCTTGTCCCGAACTCACCCATAGATTTCCAGAATCATCCAGGCGCAATCCATCTGGAACGCCGTCCTGAATGGAAATAATTACTCTGCCGTCGCCAACCAGGAAATTAGCGCCGACAGAGTAAGCCATGATGTGGTGATGCCCCTCATCATCATGGGAACGCGAACTATCAGCCACATAAAGCGTCTGCTCATCTGGCGAAAAAGCGAGGCCATTGGGCATACGCATGTTACGAATTTTGGCTTCGACAGCACCCGTTTTTGGAGAAACGCGGTAAACATAACATCCCGCTTGTTCAACTTTGGAGCGCTTTCCCTCAAAGTCGGTCATGATGCCGTAAGATGGGTCAGTAAACCAAACTGCCCCATCGGATGCCACCACCACATCATTTGGTGAATTGAGCGGCTTTCCTTCGAATGCAGATGCCAGCACGGTTCTTGTACCGTCATGTTCGATGCGAACCACCGAGCGGGTGAGGTGCTCGCAGCTTATAAGCCTTCCCTGCCCATCGCGCGTGTTGCCATTGCTGTTATTGGAGTGGTGCGAATAGACTTTCACGCCAAGCCCAGGCACCCATTGCAACANNGGGCCTTCGGCCCATAGAGCGTCATTGTGCAATTGCTCAAGGTGAGCGTTTGGCAATATCAAATGCCGCATGCGTTGATCAAGAATGGTGATTTGAACGATAGTCATGAGCCCTCCCAAGCTCCTTGCGGGTCTATGACCTTCGCAAGCTATTGAAGATGTCTCACGTCCGAGCGCCCCGCCACAGAGCGATACACGAATTTATTTTGCGGGTTCCCGCATGTATTTCGTTTCGATATGTGGCAGGGTTCAAAAGTTCAATCGCGGAAGAAGAACCTTCGCATGCGCAGCATTTCACGTTCACTCAATACGTCGCAAATCCTATCGATCCTCCAGGCGATTGCCGGACAACTCGATTTTCGAGGTGTAATCAATGCCGTATCGGCCGAAATTCGTCCACTTTTGCCGCATGATCATCTCGACGTTGCCATGATGAGCCCGGACGGAACCTTGGTTTCCGCATATGAAACGGGGCTACATACGGAATGGGATGCCGACACAACAGCGGCAAAGCCTGTTGCCGTCAGTCCGATCCGTGATCTGTTCACGGGTAAAGTCGATCACATTTTGACCGACGATGCACAAACCGATATCCGCTTTCATTTTGAGGGCGCTTTCTCAAATCCCATTTTTGCCGCGAACTTGCGCAGCAGACTTCATGTTCCGCTAAAAGTGGAAAGCCGGGTCATCGGTGCGCTCTCGTTTTCGACACAGCAAATTGCAACTTATTCAATTTCTGATGTGAACGCGGCGCGCATCGTTGCTGATATATTATCCTCCTACCTGTTTGCGCTTCAACAAAGTGAGCTGGCCAAAAAAAGCGAATTTCAGCAAGTGCAGGCCGAGGCCCGCGCCGAAGGTTTGCGCATTGGTGCGCTGCATCTGACTGAAGAACTTGAAAATACCAGACAGGCGATTGGCATGGACTTACATGACCAAACGCTGGCGGATCTTTCGCGCATTTCTCGAACGTTGAAACGATTGATTGGTCGCCCAAGCCTGCGCGGTTCTGAACTTCAGCCCGTGCATGAAGATGTCGAAAATTGTTTGCGAGAGCTTCGCGTCATCATCGACAACGCCAAGCCTTCAGTCTTACAGTTCTTCGGATTGGGCCAAGCCATTGAAGCATTCTTAGAACGTTGCGCACGCTCGGCGGCGTCCCCGTTGACCTATCATCTCTATGATGAAGCGGCGCCACATCTTGATGATCTTCCCACCAGCATAACGATTGCGCTCTATAGAATTGTTCAAGAAGCTATAAATAATACTGTGCGTCATGCCAATGCTTCGAAAATTGAAGTTCGGATCACTCAGCAGGATGAGTATCTACAAATTATTGTGGAAGATGATGGGTCAGGTCTATCGAAATTGCCGGGTCGTCGCACAGGTGGGCTTAATAATATCAGTACAAGGGCCTCACTGATTCAGGCAAAACTTGTAACCGCTGCTCGTGAAAACGGTTCAGGAACGCGGCTGGAAATTACTTTACCGAATACTGACTTAACTCAAAGAGCGCGGAGTTCCATAAGTTCATGAGCACATATCTTATTGTTGAAGATGACGCCTTGCACCGCAATTTCTTGCGCGAGGTCATCTCCCTTTCTGATCTGGTGTGCTCTCAAGTCGTCGAGGCTTGCGATGGCGAAGAGGCCATAAGACTTGTTCAATTGCACGAACCCAAAGGCATTATAATGGATCTGCAAATGCCTAAAAAAACGGGCGTGCAGGCAGCCAAAGCAATTTGGGCTGATAATCCGGCCATGCCGATTGTGTTCTGGTCCAACTACGCTGATGAAGCCTATGTGCGCGGTATCACCAAAATCGTGCCCGCCAGCGCCACATATGGCTACATTCTCAAAACGTCCTCTAAAGAACGCTTATGCCGCTCAATCCAATGTGTGTTTCTGGAAGGGCAAAGCATCATCGACCGTGAGATTCGTGGTGTGCAACAACGCAGCCATGGACGCACTGATGGGCTATCAGATGTTGAATATGAAGTGCTATTGGATATTGCTATTGGACTGACTGATCAGGCGATTGCCAATCGCCGCAATATTTCGCTGCGCAGCGTTCAAGGCCGCCTGCAACAACTTTACGCCAAGCTTGGGTTGGTTGAAATGCCTACACTTGAAGGCCACACTGCAGAATATAACAGCCGCGCTCGTTCGATTGCGCTGGCCCTTATGTCTCGGCTCATTAACGGCAAGTCTATCGAGACGGCTGAAGCTGAATATGTCTCAGCGCTCAAATTGCGTTCAATTGAAAAACGCGATTGATAAAGTTCGGATCTCAAAACAGTTGACTATTTTTCATTTTTTATCGATAATAAACCGATATGGATGGCTGCCAAAATGCGAACAGTAAATCCATTGAAGCGCACCATTGTTCAGGAATAGCAGACTAATGAAATCAATTATCCTTTCAGGCCTCGACAATGTTGCAGTCGCCTGTCAGCCCATCCTGTCCGGCGAGGCGCTAGCGAATGGTGCTTTAGCAGCTGAAAAGATTGATCAAGGCCATAAGGTTTCGATTGTTCCGATCAAGTCAGGTGACGAGGTTGTCAAATATGGCCAAGCCATCGGCCGCGCCACACAAGACATCGGTGTCGGCCAGCACGTGCATTCTCACAATCTCGCTTTCTTTGATGACAGGCTTTCAGCGGGCGGACACGCCCCTCCAATTTTAGCGACGGACGAAGACAAGCATCGCACATTTATGGGCTATCGTCGGCCCGATGGCCGCGCCGGTACACGCAATTTTATCGGCATCTTGGCCAGCGTAAATTGTTCAACCACGGTGTGTCGCTCAATCGCTGAGGCTGCTAACAGATTGCTCCTTCCAGATTTCCCTGGTGTTGATGGCTTTGTTCCGATTGTTCACGGGCAGGGCTGTGGCATGAGCAATTCGGGCGAAGGAATGCGCGTTTTACACCGCACCTTGGCTGGTTATGCCCGCCATCCAAATTTCGGCGGCGTGCTGATGATTGGCCTCGGCTGTGAAGTTAACCAGCTCCTTCTCTATGGCCAAAGCCAAAGCAAGGAGACCAAGCGCCATTTCAACATTCAAGACGCGGGTGGTTCACGCAAGTCGGTTGAAAAGGCATTGCTGATTTTGCGAGAAATCGCCGCCGAAGTTCAAGCGTTGATACGCGAACCGATTTCGATTTCAGAAATTATTGTAGCCCTGCAATGCGGTGGCTCCGATGGATTATCTGGAATAACGGCCAATCCAGCCCTTGGTGTTGCAGTTGATTTGTTGGCGGGCAGCGGTGGCACCGCCATATTATCAGAAACATCGGAGATTTATGGTGCCGAACATCTATTGGCGGCGCGCGCAAAATCACCTGAGGTGTCTGCAAAGCTTTATTCTCTCATCGAGTGGTGGCGCGGATATGCCGCAAAGCATGAAGTGTCGCTGGACAACAACCCTTCACCTGGTAACAAAAAAGGTGGCCTCACCACAATTTTAGAAAAGTCACTGGGGGCTGTGGCCAAAGGCGGGCAAAGCCCATTGAATGCCGTCTATAATTATTCAGAAAAAGTAACTGAGCATGGCTTGGTGTTTATGGACACACCGGGATATGATCCTGTTTCTGCTACAGGGCAGGTTGCCGGTGGCGCAAACGTTATTGCATTTACGACAGGGCGTGGTTCCTGCTTTGGCTGCCGCCCAACTCCCTCATTAAAACTGGCCAGCAACAGTGCACTTTATAATAGTATGACCGAGGATATGGATATTGACTGTGGCCCGATCGTAACAGGTGGCACGACAATTCAAGAATTGGGTCGCGATATTTTTGAATTGATCATCGAAACAGCTTCTGGCCGAAAATCCAAAAGTGAGGGATTTGGCTATGGCGATAATGAGTTTGTGCCATGGCACCTCGGTGCGGTGCTGTGAGTCAACCCATGAAAAAAAGACGAATTGGTTCAACAACACTTGAAGTCGCAGAGATCAGCTTCGGATGTGGTGGCATCGGCGGATTGTACCGCGCGTGTAGTTTAGAAGACGCAAACGCGGTGTTACAAGCTGCTTGGCAGAGCGGTGTGAGAATGTTTGATACAGCACCGCGTTATGGTGCAGGCCTATCAGAACGCCGCACGGGGGATTTCATCCGCAGCCATGCCCGAGATGAAGTTGTCCTTTCAACAAAAGTGGGGCGCTTGCTCAGGCCCGTTCCTTCCAGCGCAGGCGCGCGTAACGGCTTTGTTGGCGGATTAGATTTCGATTCTGACTATGACTATTCATATGATGGCGTGATGCGATCGGTTGAAATGAGTTACGCGCGGCTTGGTCTAAACCGCATCGACATTCTCTATGTGCATGATTTGGGAGATTACACTCACGGCAAAGAGTTGGGTGCTGCGCATTTCAGAACATTCAGCAATGGTGGAATGAAGGCGTTGCAGAAACTCAAATCATCGGGTGTCATTGGCGGGTGGGGTCTTGGGGTGAATGAGGTCAAAGTCTGTTTGGACGTTATGTCTGAAGCTGACATGGACAGCATTCTGCTCGCTGGGCGTTACACTTTGTTGGATCGCTCCGCCGAGGCTGAACTCATTTCGCGTTGCATGCAGCGCAATACTTCGCTCGTCATTGGCGGCGTATTTAACTCTGGCATCTTGGCAACTGGCGCTGGGCCTGACGCCTATTTTGACTATGAACCAGCCAGCAGCGATATCGTGAGGCGCGTGAACGGTTTGCAGGCTTTAGCCGCCGAGTATGGCACACCACTTGCTGCAGCGGCGCTACAGTTTCCTCTGCGCAGTCCGGTCGTTGCTTCAGTACTCATTGGCACGGCAAAAGCCGCAAGCCTATTGAAAAATTTGGAACTATTATCTACGAAAGCGCCGGAAGAATTCTTCATACGGGCTGAACAATTTACATTGAGGTGAAATAAATTATGCTGATAGGAATTCATCCGTTGCTTGGGCCAGATTTGTTACATGCCTTGCAATCAATGGGGCATGGCGATGAAATTGTTATTGGCGATGCCAATTTTCCTGCTGCATCCCTTGGCCCGAAACTAGTGCGGGCTGACGGAATTGGCGGCATAAATTTGTTGACTGCAATTCTCACCCACTTTCCACTTGATCCTTATGCCGATACCTCTGCCTGGCGCATGGCGATGGTGGAAGATCCAAATAAAGTTCCAGAAATATGTGTGGCTTACCAGGACATTGTCAGCCGACTTGCTGGAAAATTTTTAGTTGCACCGTTAGAACGTTTTGCCTTTTATGAAAAAGCAAAAGCCGCTGCCTATATCGTGGCCACTGGTGAAACCGCAGTCTATGCGAACATCATATTGAAAAAAGGCGTAGTGAAGTAGGCTGAGCGAGGTGAGCTAACTCAATTTACCAGCGGCAGAGGTGGGCATAATCTTGCGGAATAATCCTGCCGGATGCATTGACCAAATCTTGGAAATTATAACCAGATGAAATTGCATTTGATTTTCGAGTATTAAAATAATTTCAGCAAAATACTAATCCGTGGTCTTGCAAGTTTCCCAATACTGCTCCATAAGCCCATGAGAAAAGCTTTTCCCAAAGGTTTCTGCCGTTATTTTCTCCCCTCGGTAAAGTTAAGGGAAAAGGTTTTCTCATAATAGCTCGCAGCAAAAATGCTGGAGTTCAATCAACGTGTGGAGGAAACTATGACATTTGCAAAACGCTCCAGCGCCTTTGCGTTGGCCTTAACGACATCTACTTTTCTTTCTTTCTCAACATCATTCGCAGCAGATCTGAGCATGTGGGTGCGGGCAAGCGGCGCTGGTGCAGCCCAACATCTGGTTGACCTGTGGAACACCGGTCATGCCGATAAGAAGATTGCGGTTACTGTTATCCCTGACAATCAAATGGTGACCAAACTGGCCACTGGCTCGCAAGCTGGCGATGTGCCCGATCTCGTGTCGTTCGACTTGATTTACATGCCGGACTTCATGAAGGCTGGCTTCTTGACCGACTTGACCGCCGATCTCAAAGGCGATCCGAACTATGCAGGCGTCGCCGAAGCCTATAAAAATATCGCAACTTACGACGGCAAAATTTATGGCGCTGGTTTTACACCCGATGTTTCAATCTTGGTGTGGAACAAAGATCTCTTCAAGAAGGCCGGACTTGATCCTGAAAAGGGCCCAACCACATTGGCCGAAATTCATGCTGATGCCACAAAAATCAGGGCCCTGGGTGGCGACACCTACGGCTATTATTTCTCAGGCGCTTGCCCGGGCTGTAACATCTTCGTAACTTCGCCAATGATGGTTGCGGCTGGTGCCAAAATCCTCCCCGCCAAAGCAGGTGATACGCCGCTGGATGGCGACGGCGTAAAAGCTGTTCTCACCGAAATGCAGGCAATGTGGAAGGAAGGCTTGATTCCTGCCAGCGCACAAGCTGACAATGGAGCCAGTTTCGTATCTGCATTCATGTCCGGAAATATCGGCATTGAGGGTTCGGGTGGCTTTATGATTTCACTCTTGAAAGAAAAAGCGCCAAATCTGAATTTCGGTGTGACGATTTTGCCTGGCATCAAGGATGGCCAACAATCGGCCTTCGTTGGTGGTGACGTTGTGGCTATTCCAAAAGGTTCCAAACAAGCCGCAGTAGCCAAGGAATTCATCCATTGGGAACTTACTGACGAAGTCCAGTTAGAAGGCCTAGCTAAGAATAACATCATCCCATCACGACCCGCTTTGGCCGACAACAAGTACTTCAAGGACGAGCCACGTGTTGTGACGACTGCTAAAGCACTTGGCGTTGGTTATGTGCCATGGGTTTTCCATTTCAATGACATGGTCAACTCAGATTCCAGCCCTTGGATTCAGATGCTCCAGACCGCGATTTTTGACGGCGACGTAGATGGCGCCATCAAGAAGGCTCGCGATTCCATGAGCAGTATCGTCGCTCAATAATATAGGCTCTATATATCCGGTCGCGGTTGAAATACTGCGATCGGAACTCTGTTGGGCTTCGGCCCAGTAGAGTAATTTGGCGATGGCTTGTTCAGAGATGAGGCTATGAATTCCAGCAACGCGTCACGGTGGACTGGGTTGATCTATGTTTTGCCCGCACTCATTTTTGTGTGTGCATTCGTACTCTATCCCTTTGGCCAATTGATCGCTACGTCCTTAACCAGCAGGTCCCTGTTGGGTGGAGGCGCATTTGTTGGCTTGGCCAATTATGAAAAGGCCTTCAACGATTCAGCTTTTTGGACTGCTCTCGGGTTTACTGCGCGCTACACACTTTTTATCACGCCAATCCTGATGGGATTGGGCCTATTGCTTGCTTTCCTCGTATTGCCAAATCGTAAAATCCGAAAAGTGGTGCGCGGCGTAGTTTTTTTGCCTGTTGTCATTGGCCTCGGCACCTCCAGTTTTCTTTGGTATTGGCTGTTTGACGAGCAAGTTGGCCTATTCAACAAAACCCTGGTTGATCTTGGTGTCATTGCCCATCCTATCGTTTGGTTTAATACTGCCAATATGGCCCTTTGGGCCGTCATCATCTCCGTGACTTGGAAGGTGGTTGGCTTCGGCATGATCCTTTTTGTGGCCGCCATGCAATCGATTAGCAGCGAAGTTGTTGAGGCTTCCCTGATTGATGGCACAAGCTACCTCCAGCGCGCGACGCGCATATTCCTGCCGCTTATCCTGCGTACTATTCTGCTGGTCACACTGATCAGTGCCATCGGATCGATGCTGGCTTTCGAACAGTTATATATCATGACGGCAGGCGGCCCGCGTGGGCAGACGCTGACTACTGTTTACTTGATCTATCAGAACTCGTTTATCAATTTCAAATTAGGTTATGGCGCAGCACTCTCCGTCATTCTCACTGCCATCATTCTATGCGGTACAGCTTTGCAACTGGTTCTAACAAACCGGAGGGCGCACCAATGACTGGCACTGTGACCACTCCCGCGCATAAAACTCCTGCTGACGAAAACCGTATCGCCGGTCAGAATAATCTTAACGGGTATCTCGTGGGTGCGATCGCCGTGTTTATTGGCGCGCTCATGTTGGCACCACTGGTCTTGTCTTTTTTTGCATCAATCAAACCATCTGCTGAGGCTTCGGCGGTTCCGCCCAGCTATTTGCCGCACAGTTTCAGTCTCGAAAACTATGATCATGTTTTGAATTTTGGCGCGGGCCTCGGAACCTATGTTGGCAATAGTCTTGGCGTTGCAGCATTCACGATCATTTTCAGTTTGGTGCTTTCAGTTCCAGCCGGCTTTGGCTTGGCGAGATTCAATATTCCATACAAGGAAGTGCTTTTCGTAATTTTGCTCACACCTCTGATGATTCCTTATCAAGCTTTGCTAACGCCACTTTATTTCATGTTTGCTAAACTCGGATTAGCAAACACGCTGTTCGGATTGGCAATTGTCCACACGATCCTGCAAATTCCGTTCAGCGTATATTTGATGCGCAATGCCTTTGAGTCCGTTCCGCGGGAATTGGAAGAGGCCGCAGTGATTGACGGTTGCTCAACCTTTGTCTCATTCCGTCGCGTTTTTCTGCCACTGGTTTTTCCGGGAATGGTGACGGTGACGCTGTTTGCATTCATTGCATCTTGGAACGAATTTCTTGCCGCACTCATTTTCATGAACAAAGAAACCTCATTCACGGTTCCCATCATGCTGGTGAGCGTACGCATTGGCCATTTTGGGGCAGTTGACTGGGGCGCGTTGCAAGCTGGTATTCTGATCTCAATTTTGCCTTGCGCGTTGATCTATATTTTCCTGCAGAAATACTATGTGTCTGGTCTTTTGGGCGGTGCGGTGAAATAGCATGGTCGCCAAAAAACCCATCAACACGCGAACCAAAGCCCCAACCATCCGCGATGTCGCGCGTGTGGCCAAGGTTTCCATCGGCACAGCGTCTAAAGCGCTGAATGCCAATGGGCGTCTGAGCACCGAGACCCGCGAAAAAGTCAAACGTGTTGCCGCTGAAATTGGCTACCGCCCCAATGATTTGGCGCAGAGCTTACATCGCTCCAAGTCGATGACTGTTGGTGTAATCACCAATGACAGCTTTGGTCGGTTCAGTTTTCCGATATTTGAAGCCTTGGAGGAGCGCCTGGCCGCAGAGGGCATTGCAGTGTTCATGTGCAACGCCACCGACGACCCAGAGCGTGAGCGCCAACATCTTGATCAGCTATTGGGCAAGCGCATTGATGGCCTCGTGGTTACGGCGAGGCGTACTGATAACCGCGCGCCTATTGGCCGCTTCGCTCATGGCTTGCCAGTGATTTATGTGTTCACTCATGCTGATGAAGATGATGCGCATTCGCTGCTGCCTGATGATGAGGGTGGCGCCTATCTCGCAACGACGCATCTGGCCTCGCTTGGTCGCAAACACATTGTTCATGTCACTGGCCCTGAGCGATTTGAGGCGGTGCGTTTACGCCTTAAGGGCTATCGCCGCGCGCTAAAAGATAATGGCTTGGACGAGCAAGTTCATCACGGGCCATGGTCTGAAGTCTGGGGCCGCGAGGCGGCGGCCAAATTGTTTTCAAAGAAAACGCAAAAGCCGGACGCATTGTTCTGTGGAAATGATCAAATTGCCAGAGGTGCGGCAGAGGGGCTGCGAGATCTCGGCATTCAGGTGCCGCGTGACGTTGCAATCGTGGGCTTTGATAATTGGGAAGTGATTACGCAGGCTGCCAGACCGCCACTCACCAGTATCGATATGAACCTCAAGGCATTGGGGGCTGAAGCCGGTGAACGATTGATTGCGATGATTGGCGGCCAAAAAATTCGTGGCGCGAGGCGGATGCCTTGTAGTTTGGTCATCCGGCAATCTTGTGGTTCGGAAATGAGAAATTTGAGCGAGGTTTAAAATGAGACAATTTGCGCCGGTGAAATTCAACGATGTCAAACTGGAAGGTGCCTTCTGGAAGGAGCGGCTCGATACAGTGTTGCGCACCACAATACCCAGCCAACATGAAAAGCTTGGTGAATTTAAAATCCTTGAGTCGCTGGATCTCAAGCAACCGCCACCGCCGCTAGTCTTCCCTCGCAATCAACACAATTTTACAGTGCAAGTGTTCTGGGATTCAGACATTGGCAAATGGATTGAAACAGCAAGCTATGGCTTGTCTCATAAACGCGACGCCAAGATCGAAAGCCAGATCGAAGCCATAGTCGATAAGTTTGAAAAAGCACAGCTAGCTGATGGCTATCTAAACTTGTGGTATATCGGTCGTGAGCTCGACAATCGCTGGACCAATTTGCGCGACAATCACGAACTCTATAATGCGGGGCACATGCTTGAAGGTGCCATTGCATATTTTCGTGCAACTGGGCGCAGGCGTTGGCTTGATATTATGGAACGGTATATTGAACATATTCGTAAAACCTTTGGCCCTGGCCCAAATCAGAAGCCCGGCTATTGTGGACATGAAGAAATAGAGCTGGCGCTCATTAAGCTTTATCATCTGACCAAAGATAAAAAGCAGCTTGACCTCGCCGTTTATTTCATCAACCAGCGCGGCAAACAACCGCCGCATTATTTTGACACGGAAGCAATCGCGCGCGGCGATGATCCAGCTAAATTCGTGCAAAAGAGTCACGAATACAGCCAGTCTCACAAACCCGTGCGTGAGCAGACTAAAGTGGTCGGCCATGCGGTGCGCGCTATGTATCTTTATACTGCGATGGCCGATTTGGCCGCAGGGTTGCGAGACGCAGACCTAAAAAAAGCATGTGAAGTTTTGTGGCATGATGTGATGGCAACCAAGATGTATGTGACAGCGGGGCTGGGGCCATCAGCGAGCAACGAAGGCTTCACCTATGACTATGATTTACCCAATCAGACTGCTTATGCCGAAACCTGCGCCTCGGTTGCTTTGATCTTTTGGGCGCAGCGCATGTTGCACCTTGATCTTGATGGGCAATATGCTGATGTATTGGAGCGCGCACTTTATAACGGCGCTTTGTCTGGCCTATCGCGCGATGGAAAACACTATTTTTATGCCAATCCATTAGAAAGCATTGGCACGGCCACACGCTGGGCGTGGCACACTTGCCCATGTTGCACCATGAATGTGGCACGTCTCATTGGATCGGTTGGCGATTATTTTCTTTCACATACGGAAAATGAAATTGCGTTCCACCTCTATGGTGGCATTGCAACTTCAGTTACACTGAAAAGTGGCAAGGTGGCCTTGCGCGAAATCAGCAACTATCCGTGGTCTGGTGCTATTGCAATTGAAGTAGATCCTGAAGTGACAGCAGAATTTATAATCAACTTGCGCGTACCTTCATGGTGCAAAGGTGCCAAGGTTTCGGTGAATGGTAAAACCGTTTCGGCAAAGAAACTCGTCAAGGGTTACCTGCCGATAAAACGCAAATGGGCAAAAGGCGATAAGATTAAGCTCACCCTGCCTATGAAAGCGACGCGCGTTTATGCCAACCCCTCTGTAAATATGGATTTGGGTCGCGTCGCCTTACAACGCGGACCTTTGGTCTATTGTATTGAAGAAGTGGACAATGCCGGTGGGCCCGTGCAGCGCTTAAAATTGCCGCGGTCATCACCGCTGAAAGAAAATCATCGCGCCGATTTGTTCGATGGTGTGGTGACATTAACGGCCAAGGCTAAAGCCCTTGTTCAAAAAGATTGGAAGAATGACCTCTATCGCAGTGCCGCACCGCGTGAATCCACCGCCACTCTGACCGCTGT
>PLXI01000037.1 GCA_003151375.1 Hyphomicrobiales bacterium | reverse complement strand
ACGTCGCCCTTCAGAATATGCAGATCGGTTCCACAAATCGTTGTTTTGGCCATTTTGACGATAGCGTCAGTTGGGTTGACAATAATTGGCATTGGTCGATCTTCCACTGCCTTCTTTGATGGTCCGAGATAGATGAAGGCTTTCATGGCTTTTGTCCTGCTGAGAGTTGTGAAAGCCGAACGCATTCGATTGGCAAAAGTTCCTCATTCTTCCACTTTATTATACTGGATTATACTGGAACCAATTCAACCCCACTTCGTTAGGTAAATGATGCGTTTCGATCACTAACAAGGGATGAGCGCGTTGGAGATTGCCTGACATTGATGTTGGACAGCTCGTCAGCTTCAATTTCTGGAGACGAACATGTCACAAGATAAAATTTTACGGGATGATGTTTTGGCGGAGCTGGATTGGGAGCCTCGTGTGAACGCCTCTCATATTGGTGTTTCCGCTAACGCGGGTGTTGTAACACTCACAGGTCATGTCGAAAACTACACCGAAAAAAGTGCCGCTGAGGCCGCTACATGGCGCGTTAAGGGCGTGAAGGGCTTGGCTGAAGAAATTATCGTTCGCTTACCTAACAGCATAAACCGCAGTGACGAAGATATTGCAGAAGCTGCCGTCAGCCGTCTGTCGTGGGATGTTTCCATTCCCAAGAATTCGGTCTCAGTGAGAGTTGAAAAAGGTTGGCTCACTCTTACGGGTGAAGTTCAATGGCACTATCAAAAGCAAGCAGCAGAAAGTGATGTAAGTGCGCTTTGGGGTGTTATTGGTGTTTCTAATGAAACAACTGTTAAGTCGCGTATAAACACAACTGATATTAGCAATAGTATCCGTAAGGCATTGCATCGCTCTTGGCTGTTCGACGCCGATACAATCACGGTGAAAGC
Organism: Hyphomicrobiales bacterium; assembly: GCA_003151375.1. GTDB lineage: Bacteria > Pseudomonadota > Alphaproteobacteria > Rhizobiales > Aestuariivirgaceae > Aestuariivirga. The sequence continues at coordinate 9,917 of PLXI01000037.1, read as the reverse complement.
CGACGGTGGCCAGGTGAAGCTGGGAGGAACTGCCACATCTTGGCATGACAAGGAAGTGGCCGAAAGTACTGCTTGGCTCGCCAAAGGTGCAACGGCCGTCGAAAACAACATTACGGTCGTTTTCTGATGTTGAATGCTATCGGCCTCCCTAGGCCGGTAGCGACTTGGAGTTAAGCCATGCAGGGTAAACCTGTTGAAGCTCATTTGATATCCNNTCGCATCGGTTGGTTGCGCGCGGCCGTTCTCGGCGCCAATGATGGATTGCTCTCTACAGCAAGCTTGATTGTAGGCGTGGCCGCAGCTTCAAGTTCGGCCACCAGCATCTTGGTTGCCGGAATCGCTGGTATGGTGGCGGGTTCTGCGTCAATGGCAGCTGGCGAATATGTGTCTGTAAGTTCGCAGCATGATACGGAACAGGCAGAGCTGGCCCGCGAGAAGATCGAGCTAGAGAGCATGCCGAAAGCAGAGCTTGAAGAGCTGGCAAACATCTATGTGAAACGTGGTGTGACCAAGGATGTCGCTCACGTCGTTGCAAAGCAACTCATGGCCAAAGACGCGCTCGGCGCGCACGCCCGAGATGAACTTGGCATTACTGAAGAATTGACCGCCAGACCCATTCAAGCAGCCCTGACATCCGCACTCACGTTTGCAATCGGTGCTTCTGCGCCACTCTTGGTTGTTCTTATCAGCCCAAACGCATGGCTAGTATACGCCGTTGCTCTTACAACATTGCTGTTTCTTGCAGTACTCGGTGCCATCGGATCAAGCATCGGTGGGTCGAGTATTTTGAAAGGGGCGCTGCGCGTCACATTTTGGGGTGCGCTGGCTTTGGCACTCACAGCAGCAATCGGCTTATTCGTCGGAAAGGTTGTGTGAGTTGCAATTAGTTATTTCTCAAACTGGAATGAAATTTATTTTCTCCCAAATTTTTGTAGCGAGTGAATACCATGTATAAATCCCAATCTATAAACCGCGCGATCCTTCTTAAGTCTCGACCCATTGGCACCCCGACGCTTGAAAATTTCCGTTTGGAAGAACGAAGCGTCCCCGTGCCTACCGATGGGCAACTTCTTTTGCGCACGCATTACCTGTCCCTCGACCCCTATATGCGAGGCCGGATGAGTCATGGGCCGTCTTATGCTTCACCCGTCGCTATCGGCGATGTGATGGTTGGTGGAACAGTGTCACGCGTGGAGACGTCATCTCACCCCGATTTTAAATTAGGTGATATGGTTTTGAGTTATTCCGGATGGCAAGACTACGCTGTTTCAGATGGCAAAGGCCTCACCAAGCTAAATGTTGATAAACACCATCCTTCATTAGCACTTGGCATTCTCGGCATGCCGGGGTTCACGGCCTATATGGGACTATTAGATATTGGCCAACCGAAAGCGGGTGAAACTGTTGTTGTGGCCGCAGCCAGCGGGGCCGTTGGTGCGGTGGTAGGCCAAATTGCCAAGATCAAGGAATGCCGAGCCGTCGGCTTCGCTGGTGGCTCTGAGAAATGTCGTTACGTTATTGATGAATTGGGCTTTGATGTTTGTATTGATCACCATGCGGCCGATTTTGCAAATCAACTTGCCGCGGCTTGCCCCAAAGGCATTGATATCTATTTTGAAAGCGTCGGAGGCGAAGTGTTTGACGCCGTTTTACCACTGCTCAACACAAAGGCTCGAGTTCCCATCTGTGGAATGATTGCGAATTATAATGACACAGAGTTGCCAAATGGGCCAGACCGCCTCGGTTTGCTCACACGCACCATTCTCACCAAGCGCCTTAAGATGCAGGGCTTCATTATCTTTGATGACTATGGCCCGCGCTTCGGTGAATTTCATGGCCAAATGAGTTCTTGGCTGTGGGAAGGCCGCATCAAATACCGCGAGGATTTTGTTGATGGATTGGAGAATGCACCGGAGGCTTTCATAGGCCTGCTGAAAGGCAAGAACTTTGGGAAGTTGATTGTAAAGGTGACTAAGCAGTGACACAAAATTCTTCCAAACCGCTACTCGAACTCGTTAAACCCAAGGTGGCTGAACAACCAACTCCAGCCGCGAAGCCTAGCATGCCAAAAAAACGTTGGAGCATCTGGCGTTGGCTTTCCATTATTATTGTCGCTGTTGCAGTGCTTGCAATTGGTTGGTTCTATGGTGTTCCAACGGTCTTAGGCCCTGTAATTATTCCATCTACAGTCATTCGTGCCGATCTCGTTCAGACTGTAGTCTCTAGTGGAAATATCGCTACTCCATTTAGGATCTCCGTCAGCAGCCAAATTACAGGTTCCGTAATCAGTACTGTTCTTATGGGGCAAAAAGTTAAAGCTGGTGACACCCTGGTTAAGCTGGATGATACAGAGGCCAAGGGTAATGTAGAGCAGGCTAAAGGGATATTGGCCCAAGCGGTGGCGCGCGTTGATCAACAGCAGCACCTGACATTGCCAGCTGCTGTTCAATCCTTAGCTGGCGCCCAGGCAAATCTACTCAATTTACAGGATATTTATAAGAGTACTGCCACACTGGCCGACAAAGGAATTCTTGCAACTGCAGCCTTGCAGCAGGCGAAAGCCAATCTGGATTTGGCGGCTTCCCAAGTCAACAGCGCTCAACTTCAAGTCGCCAGTAATCAAGATGGTGGCAATGACTTTCTGTTAGTGAAGACACAACAAACCCAAGCCCAAGCAGCACTCGATGTTGCCCAAACTCATCTCGCGGATACAAATATAGCAGCCGCGCGCGACGGCACCATCATTTCCCAAACAGCGCAAGTTGGCAATGTTGTGCAGCCGGGAATAGAACTTCTGCAACTTTCACCTGATGGTCAAATACAGGTTGTCGCACAAATAGACGAAAAAAATCTTGGCCTGCTGGCTGTAGGTCAAACGGCGCTCGCCTCGGCAGATGCCTACAGCAATCTGAACTTTCCGGTCAAAGTCGCCTCGATTGATCCATCAGTCGATTTATTGCGCGCAGCCGTTACAGTTAAGCTAGATGTCGATAATCCACCGCCTTATCTACGCCAAGACATGACAGTTTCAGTTGACATTGAAGTCAATCGCAAACCGAAAGCGTTGATCGTCAATCTTGTAGACATTCATGAACTCAAGAATGGTGCTGCTTGGGTATTAAAAATTGAAAATGGCATAACGAAGAAGCAAGTTGTGAAGGTGGGATTGGTGACTTCCGACAAAGTTGAGATCCTTGATGGGCTCGCTGAGAATGATCAAATTGTTCCAGGTTCAGTAGCCACGATCACAGATGGCAAGCGCGTCCGGGTTGGTGCAGCGCTGGCCAAAAAACCGTGAATAAACTTACGCCCTTTGAATGGATTGCTGCCACCCGGTTTCTGAAAGAAGGTCGGATGCAAACCATATTTATTGTGAGTGGCATCGCCCTTGGCGTTGGCGTCATTATATTTATGTCGGCGCTTCTTGCTTCGCTCCAGACCAACTTTATCTCACGTGTGTTGACTTCGCAGGCCCATATCCAGATTTCACCGCCCGATGAAATAGCAAGGCCGCTACGCGTGAATGCGCCGGGCATCGTAATTTCCTCAGTTATCCAAGAACCGGCACAACGTTTGCTTTCCGTTGATCAATGGCAGGCAATAGTAAAAAATCTTTCATTGCGCTCTGATGTTGCATTCGTGGCACCAAGCCTAGCAACGTCAGGGCAAGCAGTGCGCGGCGATGCGACGCGTTCAATATCGATTACTGGCATCGATCCCGACTCATATTTCAAAATCATAAAATTACCGGACTACATCATATTGGGCCAGCCGGTTTTGACCAACGAAGACATCATTATCGGCACTGACCTTGCAACTTATCTGGGTGTAACCCTAGGCGACAAGCTTAACGTCACAGGCGTGACCAAAGTGGCGCAAACCTTAACAGTAAGTGGCATTTTTGACTTGGGGAATACTGGCGCAAATCGACAATCAACTTTTGTGGCTCTGCGAACCGCCCAATCTCTAGCGAACCTCGCAGGTGGAGTAACGACGATAAATGTGACCGTTTTAGATCCCTATTCAGCAGAAATAATCGCCAACCAAATTCAAGCTTCGACCGGAACAAAAGCCCAAAGTTGGATTGCGACAAATGCGCAGTTTTTTACGGCTGTTAAGTCGCAGCAAATTTCGTTTGGCATCATTGAAGGTTTTGTTGGCCTGTCAGTTGCCTTCGGTATCGCGAGTGTTTTAGTCGTATCGGTCACGCAGCGCTCTAAGGACATCGGCATTTTGCGCGCCATGGGAACCTCACAAATACAAATTTTGCGATTATTTTTGCTACAGGGTGGCTTGCTTGGATTTCTCGGCTCCATTGTGGGTTCGCTAATGGGCGGCTTAGGCTTTGTCATATTTCACGACGTGGTAAGACAAGCAGACGGAAAAGAAATCTTTCCTTTTGTAATTCAACCCACACTCTTCCTCATCGCTATGCTTTTGGCCGCAGCAACCGGCGTTTTAGCGGCCGCTGTGCCAGCATTCCGAGCTGCAAAACTTGATCCAGTGGTGGCCATGCATGGTTGAGGTTTTACGAATTGATAAGGTGTGCAAATCCTATGACATTGGAACTCCAGCCGAAGCAGAGGTTCTGCGTGATATCGACTTAACACTTTTAACGGGTGAGTTCGTTGCTTTGATGGGCCCTTCAGGTTCTGGAAAAACCACTCTGCTCAACATCATTGGATTGCTTGATCGACTGACTTCCGGACGGTTGTTCATCAATGGTGAGGAAACCGGAAAGCTCAGCGATAGTGAATTGACGAGGCTCAGGGGCCATAACATTGGCTTCATATTCCAGAGTCATTTTCTCATTTCGGCTTTTACTGCCATCGAAAATGTGATGATGCCTATGCTGGTTGATAACAGCTTTCCAACTGACGCAATGCGAGCCCGTGCCCATGATTTGCTAAGGGAAATGGGTCTTGAAAATTGGGAAAATAACCTCGCTAATAATATGTCAGGCGGTCAGCAACAGCGCGTTTCGATTGGGCGGGCCTTGGCGATGAATCCTTCTTTAATTTTGGCGGATGAGCCAACCGGCAACCTCGACACCGCGTCAACTGATGTTGTTTTTGATATGATGAGAAAGGTGAATCTCAAAGACAAAACTACATTCCTCATCGTTACACATAACTTAGAATTAGCGAAGCGATGTGACCGGATTATTGATGTCGTGGATGGTCGAATTGTAAAAAAATGAATCAAAGTTTTACGCTCTAAAGTCGAAGTGAATTTAAAATTACGCTGACCGATGAAAGTGCCATTGCTGCAGCCGCAATGATGGGCGAAAGCAGAATGCCGAATGAGGGATAGAGAACCCCAGCCGCTACAGGAACGCCAACGGCATTATAAGCAAAGGCGAACGCCAAATTCTGACGAATGTTAGACATGGTGGCTTGCGATAAGTGTCGCGCGCGCAAAATGCCGCCGAGATCTCCACCCAATAAGGTGATGCCAGCGCTTTCGATGGCAGCATCTGTGCCGGTACCCATGGCAATACCAACATTCGCCATAGCCAACGCAGGTGCATCATTGACCCCGTCTCCCGACATTGCAACGATGCAGCCTTCGTCTTGTAGTTTTTTAATAATGGCCCCTTTTTGATCCGGCAACACATCTGCTTTAATTTCCGTTAGACCAAGCTTGCTAGCGACCGCTTGAGCGGTGGCCTTGTTATCGCCCGTGACCATAACAACGCGGATTCCATTCTTTCTTAGTTCATCAAGAACACTTTGCGTGTTTGTTTTAATTTGATCTGCAATTGCAATAACGGCAGCAAGCTTTGCAGCCACAGCAACAAAGATGACTATGGCCCCCTCTTGGCGAAGTGAGCCCGCTTGTTTTGCCAACTCGTCAGAATTGACGCCTTGAGTGCCTAGAAATTTTGCCGAGCCAACGAGAATTGTTTTGCTGTTTACTGTGCCAAGTGCCCCCTTGCCAGCAGGTGCGTCAAAATTAGTAACCTTAGGAATTTGAAGTTTGTGCTGCTGGGCAGCCTGAACAATCGCCCGGGCGAGTGGATGTTCAGAACCTTGCTCAACGGCCGCAGCAAGCATCAAAACGTCTTGTTCCAAAAAGCCTTTTGCCAAGACGATTTTTGAAACGAACGGTTTCCCCTCCGTCAATGTTCCGGTTTTATCGACCACCAGAGTATCAATTTTTTCCATCTGCTCCAAAGCTTCGGCATTTTTTACCAAAACCCCCGCGCTGGCGGCTTTACCAATCCCCACCATGAGCGACATTGGCGTGGCAAGCCCGAGCGCACATGGGCAAGCAATGATGAGGACAGCAACAGCGGCGATCATTGCGTTTGCAAAACGCGGCTCTGGTCCAAAAGTGAACCAAGCCCCAAATGCCATTAGGGCGCATACAATTACGAGGGGAACAAACCAAGCAGAAATCGTATCTACGAGGCTTTGAATGGGCGCACGTGACCGTTGGGCATCACCCACCATTTTTACAATTCGCGCCAGCAACGTGTCACGTCCGACTTTTTCTGCGCGTATGATCAAGGTGCCGGAGCTGTTGAGTGTGCCACCAATCACGGTGTCGCCTTTGGCTTTTTCGACCGGCATGGATTCACCAGTCACCATGGATTGATCGAGAGAAGAATTCCCGCCTTCGACCGTGCCATCAACTGGAATTTTCTCACCAGGTCGCACACGAAGAAGGTCGCCCACTATAACTGCGTCAAGTTGAACATCCGTCTCAATTCCATTTGCGTCAATGCGTCGCGCAGTTTTTGGGCTAAGTTTGAGCAAAGCTCTGATGGCACCTGAAGTGCGGTCACGGGCGCGCAACTCCAAAACTTGTCCAAGCAGCACTAGCACTGTGATCACTGCCGCAGATTCAAAATAGAAGGCAGGCGTGCCGCCCATTGCCTTGGATGTGGCAGGAAAAAGATTGGGAGTCAAAAACGCAACAGCACTATAAGTCCACGCAACACCAATACCCATGGAGATCAAGGTGAACATATTGAGGTTTCGTGTTTTGAGGGATGCCCAACCACGCACAAAAAGTGGCCAACCCGCCCAAAACACGATTGGTGTNNAAGCCAAATATAAAAGCAAACCAAAATCTGCGTGTCATGTCTGTTAGGTCTGCGTTTGAGTTGGGCTCAGGCCCTGTTTCGGCGGGTTCTAATGTCATGCCACAAATTGGGCATGAGCCTGGCCCTGATTGTCTAATTTGCGGATGCATAGGACAGGTGTAAATGTTGTCAGGCATATTCGACACTCCAAATGCGAAAATTATATTTTGACGATTGTGCCCGCGCGTCCATTCAGAATTTCAAGCGCATCTTCCAAACGGCCAATTCCAGTCATGGTCTTGCCCAGGCTCGCAAAGTCAATCGCGGCTTGTACTTTTGGCCCCATGCTGCCTGCCGCAAAGCTATGTGTATTCAATTCAGCGGGAGAAATCGCAGATAATCGTTTTTGCTGCTCTGTGCCCCATCCCAAGTAAACGCCGTCAACATCTGTTAGCAACAAGAGCGCATCAGCCTTTATGTCATGGGCCAGCAAGCCGCTGGCGAGATCCTTGTCGATCACAGCATCGATGCCAACATGATCACCACATTCACATGTATAGAATGGAATACCGCCGCCGCCTGCACATATTACAATCTTTCCGATTTCGATAAGATGTTTAATAGATTCAATCTCAAGAATGCGTATTGGTTTTGGTGATGCGATGGAGCGCCTGAAATTGTTTCCATCAGACATTATCGTCCAATCATATTTAGCGGTCATAGTAGCAGCTTCAGTTTTGTTATAGACAGGGCCTATGGGTTTGCTCGGATCGTTGAAAGCAACATCGTCAAGGTCAACTTCAACCTGAGTCAGCAGCGTTATAAATTCTTTGCCATTTTCCGTGGCGTTGCCGAGCTCTTGCTGCAGAAGATAGCCAATCAATCCTTGTGTTTCCGCAACCAAGCAATCGATCGGGCTTGCGAGGGCCGGATCATAGGCCATGTTTTGCAATGCCATCAAGCCGACTTGCGGGCCATTACCATGGGTGATTACTACAATGTGCCCGGCATCGATGATTTTGGCTATAGCTTGCGCTGCGCGTTTCACGTTCCGTCTTTGATTTTTGGAGGTCATTGGTTCGCTACGCTTGAGAATGGCATTCCCTCCGAGCGCTATGACCACGCGCACCGCTTAGTCCCCTATGGTTGCAACAAGGATTGCTTTGATCGTGTGCATCCGATTTTCGGCTTGGTCGAAAACAATTGAAGCTGGGGACTCGAAGATCTCATCTGTCACTTCCATGGCATCGAGGCCATACTTGGCATGTATATCTTTGCCAATTTTCGTTTCAGTATTGTGAAAGGCAGGAAGGCAATGCATGAATTTTGCTTTGGGGTTGCCCGTCATTTTCATGACGTCCGCAGTGATCTGATAGGGCTTCAATAGTTTAATGCGCTCTGGCCATTTTTCCTCGGCCTCCCCCATGGAAAGCCAAACATCGGTATAAAGAAAATCACAATCTTTGACTGCGTCTTTGATACTTTCGGTGATCATAATTTTAGCTTTTGATTTTGCTGCGATCGCCTTGGCATCATCAATGACAGCCTGTGTTGGCCAGCAGGATTTTGGTGCGCAGAGCCTAACATCCATCCCCATTTTAGCGCCGCCGATGAGCAGGGAGTCGCCCATATTGTTTCCGGCGTCTCCCAAAAAACAAAAGCTGATTTTGCTCAAAGGTTTTTTACAGTGCTCGGTCATGGTTAGGAGATCGGCCAAAACCTGGGTGGGATGAAACTCATCAGTTAGGCCATTGTAAACTGGCACCCCTGCGTTCCTTGCAAGCACCTCAACCACATCTTGGCCGAACCCACGGTATTCAATAGCATTATAGAGGCGGCCCAATATGCGCGCCGTATCTTTCATCGTCTCCTTAACGCCAATTTGAGTTCCACTTGGGCCGAGATAGGTCACATGGGCTCCTTGATCATAAGCCGCAATCTCAAAACCAACACGCGTTCGCGTTGATGATTTCTCGAAAATCAAAGCGATGGCTTTGCCCTTTAGCATCTTCTTTTCAACGCCCGATTTTTTGGCGCTTTTAAGTTCTGCCGCTAGCTCAAGCAGAAATTTTATTTCGCTATGCTTGAAATCCTTAAGCGAGAGAAAGCTGCGGTTCTTGAGTTTGACTGACATAGTGGCTTTTCCTTTTATGCGTCGCGCGCAATAGGGCATGTTAAGCAATGGCTTCCGCCGCGACCGCGGCCAAGTTCAGCGCCGCGAATAGTGATCACTTCAATTCCGGCTTTGCGTAGCAAGGTGTTTGTATAAACATTTCGGTCGTAAGCAATGACAACGCCGGGCTCTAGGGCGATAACGTTGTTGCCATCGTCCCATTGCTCGCGTTCTTGTTCGGCCTGATCGCCACCGGTTGCAATAATGCGCAAGGACTTGATGCCAAGGGCGGCTGAGACGATTTCGAATAGATGGTTACTCTCAGTTTTTACATCTAACGAATTTCCTTTGCTGCCAGGATGCAAACTAAAGCAGCGAATTTGATCAGCAACTTCCACAAAACTGGTCGCAGTCTCACGATCACATAAAGTGAACACTGTATCGAGATGCATGGATGATCGCGACTTAGGCATCTGACAGGCCACCACGCGTTTTGCAGCACCGGAAGCAAAAAGCGATCTTGCCAATTGCCCAACTGCCTGTGGTGTGGAACGCTCCCCCATCCCTACAAATACTTCACCATTACCGAGAGGCATAATGTCTCCGCCCTCAAGTGTCGCTGGTCCAAAATCAACTTCCGGATCGCCAAACCAGGTCTTGAATTCGCCGCCACTAAACCTCGGATGAAATTTATAAACCGCAGAGGTCAACAGCGTCTCTTGTTTTCGCGCCGCCCAATGCATGGGATTGAGGGTTACACCGCCATAGATCCAC
>PLXI01000130.1 GCA_003151375.1 Hyphomicrobiales bacterium | reverse complement strand
GCACCGGACACGCCATGCTCCATACGCTTTATGGTCAATCGCTGCGCTATGACACAACGTTTTTTATTGAATGCTTCGCGCTTGATCTGATCATGCAGGATGGCGCCTGCGTGGGCGTGATGGCGCTGTCGATGGAAGATGGCACCATCCACCGTTTCCGAGCCAAGCAGACGATCATGGCAACGGGTGGCTATGGCCGCGCTTATTTCTCGGCGACTTCAGCGCACACTTGCACCGGTGATGGCAACGCCATGGTGTTGCGTGCGGGGCTTCCGTTGCAAGACATGGAATTTGTGCAGTTCCACCCCACTGGTATTTATGGCGCGGGCTGTTTGATTACTGAGGGTGCACGCGGCGAAGGAGGGTATCTCACCAATTCGGCGGGTGAACGTTTCATGGAACGTTATGCGCCATCGGCCAAGGATTTGGCCTCACGCGATGTGGTTTCGCGCTCTATGACTTTAGAAATTCGCGAAGGGCGCGGCGTTGGCAAGCTCAAAGATCACATCTATTTGCACCTGGAACATCTTGATCCCAAGGTGTTGCATGAACGGCTGCCGGGCATTTCTGAGAGCGCCAAAATTTTTGCGGGCGTTGATGTGACCAAAGAGCCGATTCCGATTTTGCCGACGGTGCATTACAACATGGGTGGTATTCCCACCAACTATCACGGCGAGGCTCTCGCTGGTGATAAGCGCGACCCTGAGAAAACGGTGCAGGGCTTATTTGCAGTTGGCGAGGCGGCTTGCGTATCCGTACACGGCGCAAATCGCTTGGGCAGCAATTCGCTGATTGATCTTGTGGTGTTTGGCCGTGCGGCTGGTTTGCGTTGTGCGGAATTGCTCAAGGGTTCCAAGTCTCAGGCGGATCTTCCCAAAGGCGCTGGTGATGCTGCGGTGGCGCGGTTAGATAGGTTCCGCAATGCTAAGGGATCAACGCCCACAGCGGTGTTGCGCGAGAAGATGCAGCGCGCCATGCAGGAAGATGCCGCGGTGTTCAGAACTGGCGAAACTTTGAAAGCTGGCTCAAAGCGCATCAATGATGTGTGGAAGGCCGAAGATGATATTCGCGTGACCGACCGCTCTCTGATCTGGAATTCCGATCTCATAGAAACATTGGAATTTGATAACCTGATTGTGCAGGCTGCTGCAACAGTGGACAGCGCATTAGCCCGCGAAGAAAGCCGTGGCGCCCATGCGCGCGAAGATTTCCCGGCACGCGATGATAAAAAATGGATGAAGCATTCGTTGGCTTGGACGGATGAGGTGAAACACAAAGTCACCCTCGGCTATCGTCCCGTGCATGAATTTACGATGAGCAAAGATATAGATTACATCAAGCCAAAGGCACGAGTGTATTGATGGCGCTGGGCGCGGACATAGAATTTGTCGAAGGCAGCAAAGCTGCAAGAACCTTTACGCAAAAGGATGCGGCCAACATTGCTGTGCCCAAGAAGTTTGCGCCAGCTGTTGGCACACAACTGACACCTGCGGAGGCCGCGGGCCGGATTGCGAAGCTCGGGGCCTTTATCGATTGGTTTTTTGGTATCTTTGCTGTGGGATTGTTCGCGGGTGGGCTTATTTATTGGGCGATCGCTGACGATAATTTTGAACGCTCTGAGATGTTGCCGTTCCCTTTTGTCGCTGGTGCGATGGCGTTATTTGCACTGTGGTTCTTTCGGCGGCGGCGCGGCGCTTGGCCAGCGAAGCTCGTGGAGCGTGCGCGTGATTGCCAGCCGCCAGGGCCGATTTCAGTAGGCGAGGATGGTCTAACTTTCAGCGGCAAAATGTACAGTTGGGCGAGCTTGACGATGCAACGTGTCAGCGTCATCGTCCGCAATGATGATACGAGTTGGGACTATCTGATCAACCGCCTCACGCTTAAAGGTGCAGATGGACCATTCTCGCTGGATGTGTTTTTGATGCGCGATGGCCAGCCGATTGTTAACGCGGTTTATTTGAAACTCAAACCGCTGGATATGAAGATACGATGAGAAAAGATATAGATTACATCAAGCCAAAGGCGCGGGTTTATTAAGATGGTCGCATTTACACTTCCGCAGAATTCTAAAGTCCAGCAGGGCAAGGTTCATGCGATGCCTGCTGGCACGAACATTCGCTCATTCAAGATCTATCGTTGGAATCCTGAAGACGGCAAAAATCCGCAGGTTGATACTTATCATGTGAATATGGATGAGTGCGGACCGATGGTTTTGGACGCGCTGATCAAAATCAAGAATGAGCAAGATGCCACGCTGACTTTCCGGCGTTCGTGCCGCGAAGGCATTTGCGGATCATGCGCAATGAACATTGATGGTACCAACACTTTGGCCTGTCTCAAATCTTGCCATGATGTGAAGGGCGATGTGCGGATTTATCCACTGCCGCATTTGCCAGTTGTCAAAGACCTGGTGCCGGATTTGACACGCTTTTATGCCCAGCATCGTTCAATCGAGCCATGGCTGAAGACCACAACGCCAATGCCGCAAGCAGAGTGGAAGCAAAGCATAGAGGAGCGCGCGCTGCTTGATGGCTTGTATGAATGCATTCTCTGCGCTTGCTGTTCAACTTCTTGCCCGAGTTATTGGTGGAATGGGGATCGTTATTTGGGCCCGGCGGTTTTGTTGCAGGCCTATCGGTGGCTGATTGACTCACGCGACGAAGCGACAGGTGAACGGTTGGATAATCTCGAAGACCCGTTTCGGCTTTATCGCTGCCACACCATTATGA
>PLXI01000074.1 GCA_003151375.1 Hyphomicrobiales bacterium | reverse complement strand
CGGAGAATACGAAGTCAACTTGTGCGCCGGTATCGTTCTGGGCTTGTTTGGCACCATTATAAACAATCGAGCCAAACGCGTCGCCTTCAGCACCGCCAACAAAGAAGCGCAAATGTACATCTTTGCACCATTTGTCACGAAGAGCAGCGCCTTCAGAATAACTTGAGCCAACGAAAGCCATGGAAATGGCCGTTACGCTCAATAATAATGATCGTCTTAGCATTTACTTCCTCCTGTGCTCTGCTGAGCACTGTTAGTGGTTGAACGTCCCTGCTTTTGCAGATGTTATTATTGTCCGATCTCATTCAATCGGAGGGTCTAGGTAGGGATTGCAATCTATATTGTGTCTCCCCTGCAATCTTTGAGATAATTCAGTCCGCGCAGTTGGCCCGCCATTTCGAGTTCGTCGCGGTAGACGGGGTCGTGCCAGCCTTCAATATCAATTGAACCTGACCAGCCTGCCAGCCGCAACTCGGAGATGATGTCCGTCCAGTTGCTGTCACCAAAACCCGGCGTTCTCATGAAGATGAATTTCTCTTTGCCGAAGATGCCGTGTTCGCGGATCACTTCCCAGCGAATGGTGGCATCCTTGCCGTGGACATGAAAAAATTTATGGGCCCATTTGCGGATCTGCGGCATGGGATCGATGAGATAGACCATCTGATGGCATGGTTCCCATTCAAGACCAATGTTGTCATTGGGGGTTTCGTTGAACATCAATTCCCAAGCGTCTGGGTTATGTGCGATGTTCCAATCGCCTGTTGCCCAATTGCCATCCATGGCGCAGTTTTCAAAGGCGATCTTGATGCCTTTGTCAGCGGCGCGTTTGGCAAGTTCCGTCCATACTTGTTTGTAGCGCGGCAAGCTGTCGGGCAATGGCTTGTTGCGGATGCGGCCAGTAAAACCTGCAACGCAAGCGGCACCGAAATGGTGGGCATTGTCGATGCAATCTTTCCAGCCTTGTAGAGTTTGGCGGTCCATCTCTTGGTCTTCCAGCGGATTGCCAAACATGCCGAGCGTGGAAATGGTGATGTCGCGGTTGCCAATGGCACCGAGGCAGCGTTTGCCGAGTTCGCGCAAATCCTGGCCATTCGTGCTCTGCCAGAAGAATGGCTCAAAACTTTCAAAGCCGAGATCGGCAATTTCAGTGATATTTTGCGCGGCCTTGCCTTCGGTAGCTTTAATCATGGTGCCGACGCGGATAGATTTTATGGAATTTGACAAGATGAGGTTCCTAGACTTCTATTTTAATGCGTTGTTGCGTGCGGCCACTTTCAATCGCGGCCAACACCATGGCGAGGCTTTTGATATTATCGTTGCCAGCGGTTTCAGGGGCCTGGCCGGTTTCAACCGCCTTGAGAAAAGCCGCGATAACACTGGCATGACCATGAGTTTGGGAGGGATGTGGCGCGGGAGGAACCACCACATCCCTGAGCGGCCGATGAAAACCGCTGTTGTCTGCTACGACGTGAGCCTCAAATTTATCGGCGCCATCCCACAACAATGTTCCATTGGTTCCGATGATACGCCACGTGGATTCCCAGCTGGTTTGCGCACCTTCAGCAACCCAAGAGCCGCGATAAGTGAAAATAACATCGTCAGAAAATTCGAAGATCGCATTGGCGGCAGCGCCGTGAGAATACCAAGAGCCCGAGGGGTTGCTTTCTTGTGCATAAACAGCAACCGGATCAGCGCCGACGATGAAGCGCGCGGCATCAAGGGTGTGAATCGACATATCAAGCAGCAATACATTTTTCATCTGCTCGCGAAAGCCACCAAAATGTGCGCCGATGAAAAAGTCTGCATGAAGTGCGGTGAGTTTGCCGAGTGTCCTGTTTTCAATAGTTTGACGGATGCGGCGGATGCCTTCGATGTAACGGCGATTTTGAACAACGGCATAAATGCGCCCCGCCGCTTTGGCGGCTGCAATCATTTTGTGGGCATCACCAAGGGATTCTGCCATCGGCTTTTCGGTTAGAACGTGGCAGCCGTTAGCGAGACCAGCGAGAACGCATTTAAGCCGCGCCGAAGGAATGGTAATGTCAAAGAGCAAGTCAGGCTTTGTATCTCGCAGCACGGTTTCAAGATCTGTGCCGACAACTGCAGTGGTGAGCGCAAATTCGGAACGCAAAGATTCAGCGGCGGCGAGATTAAGGTCAACGAGGCCCACTATCTCTATAGCACCTTTGAGCTCAGGCGCATCTTGTAAGGCTTTAATCCAGCCCTTCGACATGCCTCCGCAGCCTACCATAACCGCTCGAAACGTCACACTCTTCCTCCCATAACCAGACATGGCCATCTTCGTGGCGGTTTTCCGGAAACGTTTCCAATACTAGACTTGGAAACGTTTCCGAGTCAACTAGGCGTAACACATAATTTGCGCTAGACACGCTTTGTCATGAAAAGTGGGGCATAATATAGTGATCGGAATTAAGCGCCTCGCCAAACATCTGAATATGTCGATTAGCACGGTCTCACGCGCGCTGAATGACCGCCCTGATTCGAGCGAGGCCACACGCAAGCGGGTACGCGAAGCTGCGACGAAACTTGGCTATGTTCCCAATCAATCAGGTCGTAATTTGCGCAGCGGAACGACCGGAACCATTGGTTTCATGATGAAAACTGGCCCCGAGATCATTGGTCAGGGTCACACCCATTTTTTTATGAACGTGCTTGATGGTGTGCAGGAAGTTTTGTTGCGCCACAAACTAGATTTGGTTGCGTTGCTATGTGCTTCAACAGAAGATGCGGATGATTATTTGCGCCGTGTGGTTTCGCGCAGTGTTGTTGATGGCTTGATCATTTCCAATACGCGCCGTGTTGACCCAAGAATTTCATTTTTAGCCGACCGCAAAGTGCCGTTTGTGGGATTTGGCCGGAGCACGACGGATGTGGGACAGCCTTGGATCGACATCGACTTTGAAACAATTGCAGCAGAATCAATCAATCGGCTTGTCGCACACGGACACAAGCGGATCGCCATCAGTTTGCCGCATGATGATATTAATCTCGGCCATGTGTTCCATGAGAATGCGCGCAATGCTCTGGGCAGTCATGGCCTGACGCTTGACCCTCAGTATATCTACAGATCGCTACCTAGTGAAACTGGCGGTTATGAAATAGCGCAGAAAATTGTGGTGACCAAGATTAGGCCGACGGCAATTGCCCTCTCAAATGAGTCATCGGTGATTGGCTTATACCGGGGGCTCATGGAGCATGGTATTTTGCCCGGTCGTGACATCGCAGTGATTGGTCTCAACAGCCCAAACTCGCGGTATCTTTCGCCCACTCTTACCGGTTTTCATCTGTCTCTGCATGATCTCGGCGTCGCATTAGGTGAAGCACTCTTGGCCTCGATGCCGCAATATGCCGACGCCTATCCGCTGGGTATAGTAAGGAAGGTCTGGCCGGTCACGCTCGTACCAGGTGAGAGCGATGCGCTAAATTTCATCAAGCCCAAAAGCCTCATCGCATAGCCTGCGCCTCAATTATTAAGTGAGATAATGGGATACCTTTGACAGAAAAGAGGAGGCAATCGCTTGCCTCCTCTGTCTCCGAATTGTTGTAGCGTGAATTAGAATGACGAGTCTGGGAAATAGAACTCTGCTGCGTTATCCTTGGTCACCAAGGTGGCATCAAGAATATAGCTGCCACGTACGGGGATCTTGTTTACCAAGCCCGCTGCCGTCAGTTCCAATGCGGTACCAATCATTGCAGGTGGATAAAGCACATTGATCGGCATCAACTTATCGCCGTCTGCAACTTTCTTGATCATTTCCTTCATGCCAGCGCCGCCGATTACCATCTTGATATCGGTACGTTTGGCTTGCTTGATGGCTTCGAGTACACCAACGGCCATATCATCGTCTTGGCACCAAACAGCGTCGATCTTTGGATATTTGGTGAGATAGTCTTGCATCACTTTGAAGGCGTCATCGCGTGACCAGTTGCCGAATTGGCTGTCGAGCACTTTGATGTCTGAACCCTTGATCGCGTCGGCAAAGCCTTTCTGGCGTTGCTCGTCAATCACGATAGGCAGACCGCGAATGATCACGATATCTGCTTTGCCCAAATTGGCCTTCATGTAATCGCCAGCCACTTTACCCAAAGCTGGGTTGTTGCCAGCTACATAGAGATCATTGATGGTTGGATCGGACAGTGCACGGTCAACCACAGTAATGAAAACACCCTTAGCCTTGACCTTCTTGAGCGGGTTGGTCAGTTCATCAGAGTTATGTGGCAGCACAACAAGCGCAGTGATGCCTTGCGTGGTCAAATCTTCCAAGGCGGAAGCTTGAGCCGCGCCATCTGGCGAGGTTTTTACAATGACTTTCACGCCTTTGTAATTTGCCTCAATGGCTTTGGCGATGCGTTGTGCGTGATAGACCACGCCGCCCGTCCAGCCATGATCTGCCGCAGGAATTGAAACACCAATTACAACCGGCTTGTCTTCAGCTTTTGCACCGGTGGCAATAGCCACCATCGCTGCAGCTGCATAACCAAAATTACGTCTTTTCATTTCGTATCCTCCATGGCCGGGTTTGTAGGCGCCCCGGCGTTAGCGCCCTTTTCTTCAGCGTCGGTTGATGCCTCTTTGGATCAACATGGCGATGATGATGATGACACCCTGCACCGCGCCAATGAGGTAGACATTGACGTTAGAGAGGGTGAGAATATTTCCTATAATTTCCAAGAAGAATGCACCTGCAATTGTGCCCCAAATACGACCTTGGCCACCTTTGAGTAAAGTGCCGCCGACAACAACAGCCGTAATGGCCTGCAATTCCCAATAAAGGCCCGTGGCAGAGTTGGCCGAACCTAAGCGCGGTACGTAGAGGATTACGGCCACGCCAACACAAAGACCTTGGATCATATAGGTGAGGACTTTAACCCGCGACAGAGACACGCCCGAATAACGTGCGACATCTTCATTGGAGCCAACTGCAATGACATGGCGGCCGAACGGTGTTTTATAAAGCAAAACGGCAGCGACAGCACCCACGCCCAAAATAGACAGCAAGGGAATGGGAATACCCAGGAAACTTCCTTCATATACGGGCGCATAAATTTCTTTCAATGCGGGGCTGATGGAGAGAGAGCCTCCATTGGCCAAATATGTAAACAATGACCGCAAGATCACCATGCTGCCCAAAGTTGCGATGAAGGGTTCGATGCGGCCGAGGGTTATGACAAGGCCATTGAAAAGCCCGCAGGCTAGGCCAACTGCAAGTGCCAGCAGCATGCTGAGTGCGATAATCCCCGCACCGGCGTCTTGCTCGTTGGCTGTTAGAAACAAAATCATTGTACCTGCGGTGAAGGCTGCCATTGATCCCACCGAAAGATCCAAGCCGCCGCCAGCCATGACGAAAGTTGCACCAATTGCGATGATTGCAATGAACGATGAGCGGGTGGCCACATTTTGTATAAGATTTGAATAGCTCAAGAAATGAGGATTAACGAGGCTGCCAAGCAGGATCAGACCGATCAATGCAATAAATGGTGCCGCGTGTTTCAAGCTGAATTGATTTTTGATAGCGAAGTTCATTATGCGGCCTGTTTTTCTGTTCCGGTTGCGAGCGTAACAATTTTACGCTCATTGATATCGGAACCTTCAAGTGTGCCGACAAGTTGACTACGGTGCATCACGACAATGCGGTGGCAGAGGCCGATGAGTTCTGGCATTTCAGACGAGATGACGATGATGGATTTCCCACTACGCGCCAGACTTGCGATCAACTCATAGATTTGCTTTTTGGCCCCAATATCCACACCACGCGTGGGTTCATCAATTATTATGATGCTCGGATCAGCCTGCAGCGTTTTGGCGAGCAAAAGCTTCTGTTGATTGCCGCCCGATAAGCGGCCCGCATCCAAATCATGGCTTTTGGCGCGTATGTCATAACGGCTGAAAGCAACATCTAGCGCGGCTAATTCCAGACGATGTTGAATAAATCCAGCGTTGGTGAATTGTTGAAGGGTTGAGAGAGTTAAATTGGGCGTCAGTTCCAAATTTAGCAAAAGGCCCTTGCCTTTGCGGTCCTCAGTGACATAGGCCAGACCCGCTTTTGCGGCCGCAGCAACGCTGGAAAAGACCGAATTAAATTTGTCGCCCAAGCTTACTCGACCAGTCGCGGGCCGCAAACCCAAGAGGCCCTCAAATAGTTCAGTGCGACCGGCGCCGATCAAACCGGCAAAGCCCAATATTTCACCTTTGTGCAGTACAAAGTTTGCGTTGTTCAAACTTGGTGGAACGATCAGGTTCTCAACTTGCAAGGCAACTTCGGAATTGGTGCGGATCACCTTGGGTGGATACAGCGCGCCCAATTCGCGGCCCACCATCAAATGCGCCATATCAACTGCTTTAAGTTTATTTGCCGGTTGTTGGGCCACCAATTTGCCATCGCGCAAGACGCTGACTGTGTCTGCCAAGCGTTTCACTTCATCCAGCTTGTGTGAAATATAAATGATTCCGCAATTTTGATCTTTTAAATTCTGGATAACGGTGAACACTGCCTCGCTTTCAACCGGGGTGAGCGCTGCAGTTGGCTCATCAAAAATAATAAAATCATGACGCCCAGAGAGCGCCCGTGCGATCTGTGCAATCTGTCTGTTTGCAATGGTCAAGTTTTCTACGCGGGCGCGCGGGTCAAGGCTGCTGCCGAGATTGGATAACAGAGCCGAAGCTTTGGCATTCATTGTCTCATCATCAACAAATGGCCCAATTCGCAGTTCGCGGCCAAGGAAGATGTTTTCAGCAACAGTTAAATGCGGCGCTAGCAAAATTTCCTGATGCACCAGAACAATGCCCAGCGCCTCGGCCTCCTTTGGGCCGGTAAAGTGAAGCACCTTGCCATCAAGCGCTAAAGTGCCTGAGCTTGGTAATTGATACCCGCCCAATATCTTCATCAAGGTGGATTTTCCGGCGCCGTTTTCACCAATGACTGCGTGAACTTTACCGCGCTGAAAGATCAAGCTCACATCTTGCAGCACCAAGTTCTCACCAAAGGCCTTGCTGAGCTGAAAAGCCACAAGACCTTGGTTTTCTTTCATTGGGTTTGATTGATCCGGCGACACTAAAAGACACACCTCATAATATTTTGGACAGTAAATTTAATATGAGTGTGGAGTCAATGGACAAAAATTTAGTTTTGTCCGCTGCACCGCAAATAGGCTGTTCTTGTATGAATAGCTCCGCAGTTTATCTGCGTGATTCCGCAATATGTCTGCGAGGTTCCGCAACACGCATCGTTGTTGAATTAATCCGCCGAATTTTCTAGCCCCTCTCGGGGGAATTAGGCACTTTGCTGGCCCTAGGATAATCCATCCACATGTTCTGCTTATGCGAAAAAATGCCAGCGCTCAGTCCAAGCGGCCACTAGGATCAGTAAGGCGACTATGAAGGTCAGCCAAGGCAAGATCAGACTTAGGAGTGTTAACACAAGCCCCATGGACAGCAACGCAAACATGATGATTTGCAATTTTCTGTTGTGATTGCTCCGTTCAAACCATTTGAGCGTGATCGCGATGAGGATAAGCGCCACCGTCAGCAAGGCCATGAACTTGCCAGCGTCCGTTTGGAAGCGCCCGAAGATGAAGCTGATGACATTCAGTAGTCCCGATCCTGTGGCAAGCGCGAAAGCGAGATAAACCAGCACAATGAACTTGTTATGCCGCGCGGTATTGGTTTTGAGTGAGCGGTTACTCACAGCCGTGCAAAAGGCAGTGATGGCACACGTCAAAGCGGTGAGGATTCCAAGTGGTGCAATCAAAGCAGGTGCATCAATCAGCCCACTCCACACGCAGCCAAAACTCAGTGCGATCAGATAGTTTATAGCCGCCGCAATGCGGGCGCGAGAAAGCCAAGATGATCGCCGCTGCGATGGTGAAAACAACCCCACAGTAATAAGTGCCAAGACCACAGCCATTGCCGTTAAACCAAAAGCCATGGATGACGCTTTGCCATGAGCATTGCCCACCAAACCGAGCAGCGCCAGTAAGCCGTAACCTGCGCTGGATGCGACAGTGAAAAAAATAATGCGAAAAGTGGGATTCATGCCTAGCTCACCGCGTCAAGCGGTTGATGAGGCGCAACTTTGTTACGGTTGGAAGCCATTGCAGCAGCTTAAGGATGAAAACGAAGCGTCTGGGGTATGCAATTTCAAAACGCTTGGCCTTTAATCCCGCAATGCTCAACGCTGCAGCGCGGGCGGGTTGCATCAAGAACGGCATGGGGAATTCATTGCCCTTGGTCATAGGGGTAGCAACAAAACCGGGGTTGATAACGCTCACAGCAATGCCTGTGCCATGTAATTCCATCCATAGCGCCTCAGCCAAATTGATGAGGGCCGCCTTGGTGGGGCTGTAGTATGCGGCTTTGGGTAGGCCCTGATAGCCAGCCACCGAAGCAATAAAGGCAATATGGCCAGATTTGCGATCCATAAGCTTTGGAAGCACAGCGCAAAGCGCATTGGTTGCGCCAAGATAATTCACAGCGTTGATGCGTACAAACTTTTCTGCATCCAAAGTTTCAGGTGTGAAGGCCTCATACGCGCCCGCACCAAATATGGTTAAATCAATTGGCCCTAAATGTTGTTCAATTTGGGTGACACATTCACGCAAAGTTTGGACGTCCGTCACATCCACCGCGAAGGGTGTGATATTAGGATGAGGTGTTGCTTGTTGCATGTGCCGCGCACTGGCCGCGACTTTAATTCCGGCATCAGCGAGTTGTTTGGCGATTTCCGCACCGATGCCGCTTGAGGCACCGGTGATCCACACCACCTTCCAAATCCCGCTCACGGTTTAAATGCCGATAAAGCGCTGCACTAAACGAGCTGGCCAAGAGCGAAAGCGGGTTGGCGCATCATTGGCCACAACGCAAATGCATTCGCCCTCATCTGCGGCTGTTGGTGTGTGCGAAATGCTTTCATCCAGGTCGGCTACATCACCGCGCGCGAAATGCCCAATTTCATCATGATAAGCACCACGCAAAATGAGTGTAAGTTCGGTGCCGCCATGGCCATGGTCAGGCACCTTTTGGCCTGGTGCGATACGCAGCAAACCGAAGAAGCCAGCATCACCACTTTTCTGCGGCAGCTTGAACATGGAAACACCGGGGCCAGATTTGCGCCACTTCAACTGATCCAAATCAGCCGTGCCGATCAGGGCCTGCAACACACGTGGCATTTCGCTTTCACTGGCGCTGCGTGGCAGCGGGAAGCGGTGCAAAGTGGCAGTTTGGATTTTATCCATAACTGCAGATTTGCTGGAAGCCGACACTTCAACTTCTTGGCTGTCATTCAAAAGGCTTCCGCCAATTTCGTTTGCCACAAGCGCATCCTTGCGGCAGGCGGAACAGAACTCCAGATGTGCCTTCACAATTGTGTTGAGGCCAGAAGGAAGTGTTCCTGCTCCATAAGACACAAGCGTTGCGTGATCGAGATGATGAGTAATGGTCATGATGCTAATTCCATGCGCCCACGCAAATGGGCATAAGCCAGACGCATTCTGGATTTTACCGTACCCAAAGGCACGTTCAATTTGCTGGCGATTTCGGTTTGGGTGAGTTCCTCGTGAAAGGCGAGTTGTAGAATGGCGAATTGATCTGGCGGAATATCTTTCATGGCGTTATTCAATTTTGTGGCGCGTTCTTCGCGTAACATCCGCTCTTCGCTGCCTTCTGTTTCATCAACCGGATCCCATTCTATCATATCGATTGAAATATCCGGTTTCTGGCGGCGTACCCTGTCGATCAAGGCATTGCGGGCGATGGTAAAAACCCATGCCTGAAAGCTGCCGCGCGGCGCATCATAAAGACTGGCCTTGGTCCATATCGACAGCATCACATCTTGCATCACATCTTCGGCACCAGCCGCATTCAGCCCACGGTGGATCAGAAAGGCTTTCACTTTTGGCGCAAGGTGATCGAATAAGCTAGCGAAAGCCTCACGGTCACGGTTCTGCGCCACAAGGCGGATGAGTGCCGCAAGGTGATCTTGGCTCATCGCTGAACCTGGTGGGGGACAAAGGCTGACATTAGCCCGTATGGTAATGGTGTTTTTCATGGCTTGCACGTCTTTTACGCGTTAGCCCCGCGTTTGGATCACTGGCGGCTGCAACATGATCCGCTCTGGCTTCCAATTCGTATATTGGTTGAAAGACGTAGAAGCATATGAATTACAAGAAAAACATTGCAGTCGTAGGCTCGGGCATTTCTGGGCTTTCAGCGGCATGGCTTTTGGCAAAGTCGCATCAAGTGACCTTGTATGAGGCTGATAGCCGCTTTGGCGGCCACGCCCATACTGAAAACTTTGGCTCAACCGCCACCAAAGTGCCGGTGGATGTTGGTTTCATCGTATTTAACGAGAAGACTTATCCAAATTTGGTTCAGCTCTTAAAAAAACTTGATGTCACGTGCGACGAGACTGAGATGGGTTTTTCAGTTTCGCTTGATAATGGTGCTGTTGAATATTCCGGTGGCAGCTTGGCCCAGCTTATTGGTTCGCCTGCGTCTGCATTTTCAGTCAGTCATTGGGCAATGCTTAAAGATATCACCCGCTTTTATCGCCAGGCGCTGGCTTTGTCGGCGCAGGTTGATGAAACAATGAGTTTGGGAACATTTTTAAAACTCAACGGGTTTGGCAAGCCGTTCATTGAGCGCCATCTTATGCCGATGGCTGCGGCGATCTGGTCGTCTCAGCCGGGCCACATGCTGGATTATCCAGCCAAGGCCTTTATTCGTTTCTTTGAAAATCATCAGTTGCTACGCTTTGGCTCAAGAGACAAGTGGCGCAGCGTTCGCGGCGGCTCATACCGTTATGTTGAGCGCATCGTGGCCTCTGGCATGAAGTTGCACAAAGCTGACAGTGTGGTGGAGATTGCGCGTGGTGCTGATGTCGTAACAATACGCTGTGCATCTGGCCATTTGGCAAAACATGATGAAGTGGTAATCGCTACTCATGCGGATGGGGCACTTGGCTTGCTGCAAAACCCATCGACACAAGAACGCGCCTTGCTTAAGCCCTTTGCCTATTCAGACAACCGCGTGACAGTTCACCGCGATGTAAAGTTAATGCCGCGCGCCAAGCGCCATTGGAGCAGCTGGAATTATATCGGCGACAAAGACACTGGTTGTTGTGTTACTTATTGGATGAACCAATTACAAAACCTAAACGCACGCGAGAATTACTTTGTGTCGTTGAATACTGCGAGAGAACCTGACCCTTTATTGACTGAATTAAGTTTTGCCTGCCGCCATCCCATTTTCAACAGTGCCACCTTGGTGGCGCAAAAGCAGTTGTGGCAACTACAAGGGCAGCACAACACGTGGTTTTGTGGGGCTTATTTTGGCGCAGGCTTCCATGAGGACGGATTGCAAGCGGGCCTTGCTGTGGCCGAACAACTGGGCGGTTTGCAGCGACCATGGACAGTGGCCAATCAATCGGGGCGGATTTATCTGGGTGATACGCAGCCTATGCGCAAGGCGGCAGAGTGATGTTCACAGCCAATGCCATATTCAAAGGAAAGCTGATCCACAGGCGCTATTTGCCCGTGCGCCATGAGCTTGCTTATGAGGTGGCGGATGTTTTGGTGGATGTGGACAGGCTTGATGAGCTCAATAGTTCATTGTGGCTGATCGGCCATAACCGCAGGTGCTTGTTCAGCATTGATGATAAGAACCACGGGCGGGGCGATGGTACTTCGATCGCTGCCCATTTGCGCAAGCTATTTGAAACCTTGGAATTGGATGCGCCGATAAAACGCATTTTCATGCTATGTTATCCCGCTGTGCTGGGCAAAGTGTTTAATCCCTTGACGGTTTATTTCGGCCTTGGCGCAGATGGACGCTGGCTTGGTGTGGTTTATGAGGTGAGTAATACTTTCGGCCAACGCCACGCGTATGTTTTGCCAGTTGAAGACGGTAACCGGCAGCGGGCAGAAAAATGTTTTTATGTATCTCCATTTAATAAAGTGGAGGGCGAATATCGGTTCAACATTGAAAGAACTGCTGGGGCTTTGCGGCTTAACATCGCGCTGTTTGAGCAAGATAAGTTGAAATTTGCGGCGCGCTTTGAAGGCCGAGAAACGCCGCTCACTGACCGTGCCTTGCTCAAGGGGCTGGCGCGCTTGGCATTACAACCGATAAAAGTATTGTCCGCTATTCATTGGGAAGCTCTTAAGCTTTATCTCAAAGGCTTGCGTCCAACCGGCCGCCCGCCTCATGCCGCTTACGTTATCACATCAAATGTTGACCGGACGCTCGCACCATGATCACATCTCTAATTGCTTATGTCTTGAGCATTTTTGTACTTCTGGTTCTTGACTTGTTTTGGCTCCTTGGACCAGGCCGACCACTTTATATTTCAGAGATTGGCGGTTTGTTGCGCAGCCAGCCGCAGCTGGGCGCGTCACTCGCATTCTATTTGCTTTATGCCGCTGGACTGACCTATTTTGGTGTTGTGCCGGGTCTTAAAGCATCATCTGCCGTTTTGGCCTTGGGGCAGGGAGCGCTATTTGGATTGATGGCCTATGCTACCTATGATCTGACCAATCTTGCGGTTCTCAATGGTTTTACTTTGCGCATCGCGCTGATCGACATGGCTTGGGGCACTGTGCTGAGCGGTGTGACAGCCTGGATTGTGACCAACTTACTCATGAAATTTATTTCAGTTTAGTTTTGCTTGCTCGTGACGCTCAGTCGTGGCTAATTTGTCCGATGAATAGCGAAACTGTTTTTGATCTTCTGATTATCGGTGGTGGCATTAATGGAACCGCCATTGCGCGTGATGCCAGCGGGCGCGGCCTCAAAGTAATGTTGGTGGAGCAGGGGGATTTGGCCTCTGGCACTTCATCCAAATCCACCAAACTTATTCATGGCGGGCTGCGCTATCTTGAATATTATGATTTCAAATTGGTGCGCGAAGCGCTGATCGAGCGTGAGGTGTTGCTCAATGCCGCGCCCCATGTCATTTGGCCTTTGCGTTTTGTTCTGCCCTATCATGAAGGCTTGCGGCCAAAATGGATGATCCGGCTTGGCCTGTTTCTCTATGACCATTTGGGCGGCAGGAAAATATTACCCCCAACGAAGAGTTTGGATTTGACGCAAGATGCAGCAGGTTTGCCGCTGCGTGAAGATTTCACTACTGGCTATGAATATTCCGATTGTTGGGTGGAGGATGCGCGACTCGTGGTGTTGAACGCCATGGACGCAAAAGAAAAAGGCGCGGTCATCGCCACGCGCACGCGCTGCTTATCCGCCACGCAAAGAAATGGTGTGTGGATGGCGGAGCTGCAGGGTGGTGAAGAAGTACAGGCTAAGGTTTTAGTCAATGCTTCTGGCCCGTGGGTCAGCCAAGTGCTCAGCGATGTGGCACATGTTGCAGAGCAAGCAAAAATTCGCTTGGTGAAAGGCAGTCACATCGTTCTGGGCAAGATTTATGAACATGATCGCTGTTACATTTTTCAAAATGCCGATGGACGGATTTTCTTTGCTATTCCCTATGAGCGTGATTTCACTTTAATCGGTACAACCGATGATGATTATCAAGGTTCAGTGGGGCCGGTGGAAATCTCCGATCAAGAGATTGATTACCTGCTTTCATCAGCTGGCGCTTATTTCCGCAAGCCACTTAAAAGAGAAATGCTGCGATGGAGTTATTCAGGCGTGCGCCCACTTTATGATGACGGAGCAGGCAAGGCACAAGCAGCAACGCGCGAATATGTGTTGAAGCTGGAAGGTGATGCGAACGGCGCGCAAATGCTTTCAGTTTTCGGTGGCAAGATCACCACATCGCGCAAATTGGCCGAAGAGGCGATGGCTAAGCTTGCGCCATTGTTTCCATCACTCAAACCAAAGTGGACAGCTAACGCCAAATTACCCGGCGGCATGGCTTATAATGAAGTTGTGGATTATCTTGTTGCTGTCAAAAAGCGTTATTCATTTCTGAAACCTCAGGAAATTGAACGGCTATTTTATACTTATGGCAAGCGTATGGAGTTGATTTTAGGTGATGCGCGTTTCGCACTTGATTTAGGCGAGCGCTTCGGGCCGTTGCTGGCGCGTGAAGTGGTTTACATGAAGGCCAATGAATGGGCGCAGACCAGCGAAGACATTTTATGGCGGCGTACCAAATTGGGTTTGCATATGAGTGAAGCCGAGATTGAAGCGCTCAAAGTTTATATGGGTGAGATTAAGCCAACTCGCAAGAAAAAGGGCTGACATGGCAAAATTGCTTCTCGCTATTGACCAAGGCACAACATCATCACGCGCCATCGTGTTTGATGAAAAGCTCAACCCCAAAGGTGCTGGCCAAAAAGAGTTTAAGCAGTTCTATCCGGCCTCAGGTTGGGTGGAACATGATACTGAAGAAATTTGGCGCAGTGTTTTATTCACTAGCAAGGCGGCGCTTAAAAAGACGCGAGCAAAAGCTGCTGACATTGCGGCAATCGGCATAACCAATCAGCGCGAGACTGTTGTATTGTGGGATAGGCACACGGGCAAAGCCTTGCACAAAGCTATTGTGTGGCAAGATCGGCGCACGGCAGAATTTTGTGCCGCCTTGAAAGCCGCTGGCCATGAAAAAATGGTGACGGCCAAAACTGGTTTGCTGCTTGATCCCTATTTCTCGGCCACCAAATTGGCGTGGATATTGGATCATGTGAAAGGTGTGCGGGCCAAAGCTGAGGCCGGTGAATTATGCTTTGGCACGATTGATAGTTTTCTGATTTACCGCCTCACGGGTGGGCGGGTTCATGCCACTGATGCCACCAATGCGTCGCGCACTTTGTTGTTCAACATTCACACGGGTGAGTGGGACGCAGACTTGTTGAAGCTGTTTAATGTTCCACGCGCGTTGTTGCCAGAGGTGAAAGATTGCGCGGCGGATTTTGGGCGCACTGAAAAGAAATTATTTGGCGCAGAAATTGTCATCACTGGTGTCGCTGGTGATCAACATGCCGCACTCATTGGGCAAGCATGTTTTGAGCCGGGCATGATGAAATCAACTTATGGCACGGGTTGCTTTGCTATGTTGAACACTGGTGAAAAGCCCGTGGCTTCATCCGCACGAATGCTCACCACCATTGCTTATCAACTCAATGGCAAGCGAACTTATGCGTTAGAAGGTTCGATCTTTGTGGCGGGTGCCGCAGTGCAATGGCTGCGCGATGGCTTGCGGTTGGTGAAGGCAGCCAAGGAAACAGGTGCTTTGGCTATGGGGGCTGATGAAACTCAACAGGTCTATTTGGTGCCAGCTTTCGTGGGGTTGGGCGCACCTTATTGGCGGCCCGAAGTGCGCGGTGCGCTGTTTGGCCTTACGCGTGGCACCACTAAAAAAGAATTGGCCAAGGCCGCGCTGGAAGCGGTGGCCTACCAAACGCATGATTTCTTAGAAGCGATGAAAAAAGATTGGCCCGCATCGCAGAAAACCGTACTGCGGGTGGATGGTGGGATGACTTCATCAGATTACACGATGCAAGCTTTGGCTGACATTTTGGCAACCCGAGTCGATCGCCCCAAGGTATTAGAGACCACCGCGGTAGGTGCTGCCTATCTCGCTGGCTTGCAGGTTGGCCTCCTGCCTGAGCCAGCGATTTTCGCTAAGCGCTGGAAAAAGCAAAAGCGCTTCACTCCCAAGATGAAGCCCGCATTGAGAGCGCAAAAACTGCATGGCTGGGCTGAAGCCATGCGCAAGCTCTTGGCTTGAAGCTTTCCATCCGCTAAGGCAGCGCCACATTTTAATATGAGGATTTTGAGCATGGCGTCTTTCAACCTGTTTCTCTTGCCTGGCGATGGCATTGGCCCCGAAGTGATGGGGGAAGTGGAGAAGCTAATTTCCTGGTTCATCAAGCAGGGCATTGCCAAGTTTGAGACTGATCGCGGCTTGGTGGGTGGTTGTGCCTTTGACGCGCATGGGAAAGCGATTTCTGAAAGCGATATGGCCAAGGCACAAGCTTCTGATGCGGTGCTCTTTGGTGCGGTAGGCGGGCCGAAGTGGGACAAGGTGCCTTATGATGTGCGCCCCGAAGCTGGCCTGCTGCGTCTGCGCAAAGATTTGGGCCTGTTTGCAAACTTGCGGCCAGCGATTTGTTACCCAGCACTGGCTGATGCCTCTTCTTTGAAAAGGGATGTGGTTGAGGGTCTCGATATTTTGATCGTGCGTGAATTGACCGGTGGGGTTTATTTCGGAGAGCCTAAAACCATCACAGATTTAGGCAATGGCCAGAAGCGTGGCATTGACACGCAAATCTACGACACATTCGAGATTGAGCGCATTACGCGCGTTGCTTTTGAACTCGCTAAGACGCGCAAGAATAAAGTGGCTTCTGCTGAAAAGCGCAATGTGATGAAAACTGGTGTTTTATGGAATGAGATTGTCACGCGCATTCATGCCAC
>PLXI01000131.1 GCA_003151375.1 Hyphomicrobiales bacterium | reverse complement strand
CGTAACAAAGGGATAGCGGCCACGGTGAGGTCGGCAGCCTGAATGATGATGTCGCCCATGCGCCGCATCGGCGGCTCAAAATCACGCGTCTCATAGATGAGAGTTGCCTTGGCGGTTTGGTGCATTTGGTCGATGGTGTCGTCCATCGCCGTGATGAGATCGCGAATGTCGCCGCGATCAAATGGCGTGATGAAACTTTTGCGCAAACCTTCGTTCACTTGAGCGGCGATATGATCTGCCTCATCCTCAGTTTTCATGACGGCAGCGCAATTTTTCGCGATGGTCTTGGGGTTGGCAAAAATCGCCGCGAGAGATTGTGCCGCAGCCAGTGACTTTGCTGCATGAGCTTCAAACATATCGAAGAACTTGTCTTCGCGCGGCATCAATCTCTTTAAAAATCCAACCATCTCGCCTTATCCCTCATTGCCTGAATGAACATATGACAGATTTGTGACGATGGGAAAATGGGCCTCAAACCTTTATGAACCGTAGATAATTGGAACCGCGCCCTTCACGCTTCGCCTTGGCTTCATAGCGGGTCTGCAGCCAATTCTCAAAAGGCGTGGAATCATCTGGTTCTTCGATAAACAGTTTGGATTCGGCCACATGCGTGCGTGTCCAGCCCACATAGTCGGCAATATCTGAGGCAAACCAGAATTGCCCCGAAGGTTTAAGCACGCGCGCAAAATGCACCAGATTGGCGGGATTTACAAAACGGCGCTTCTTTTGCTTCAGCTTTGGCCAAGGATCTGGATATAAAAGATAGATACGTTCAAAACTTTCAGGCGGAAGCGCTTCGAGCAGAGGTCTGGCGTCACCATAGTGAACCCGCAAATTGGTGAGTTCGCGTTCGTCAATTTCTGCCATCAGTTTGGCAACGCCATTGAGAAAGGGTTCAGCACCAATATAGCTGATCGTGGGATTGAGCGCCGCCTGATGAGCCAAATGCTCCCCACCGCCAAATCCAATTTCAAGAATGCGGCGTTCACTCATGCCCGCCAATGGTTGAGTTAAGGCCACCGCCACTTGGGGCAGCAGTCTTTGCATCAACTCCGCATGGATACGGCGCAAAGGCTTCCCCTTGCGCCGCCCATAAAATTGAAATTTTGGACCTTTGGTGTTCACTTCACCGCTTTTTTCAACTTAGCCACAAGATCNNATGATTGCGAATGCCGTTAGGCCGCAAATCCATCACCTTACGCAAAGCCTTCTCAATCTTAGCGTCGGCCACTTTGCCGGTGCCGTGGGTTTCAACATAAACTGAAAGTGGCTCAGACACACCAATTGCATAAGACAATTGAATGGTGCAGCGCTTGGCAAGCTTTGCTGCCACAACATTCTTGGCGAGATACCGTGCGGCATAAGCAGCCGAACGATCCACTTTGGTTGGATCTTTGCCGGAGAACGCGCCGCCGCCGTGAGGGGCCGCACCGCCGTAAGTATCCACAATGATCTTACGGCCTGTTAGACCAGCATCACCATCGGGCCCACCAATAAAGAATTTGCCGGTGGGGTTGATGTGCCAAACTGTATGCTTGTTGATCCAGTTCTTAGGCAAAGCTTTACGCACATACGGCTCAATAATTTTGCGCATGTCTTGTGAGGTCAGGCTTTCATCCATATGCTGATGCGATACAACAATTTGGGTCACTGAAACCGGCTTACCCTTTTTATATTGCACGGTGATTTGACTTTTTGAGTCTGGGCCCAAGCGCTTGTCGCCCGCATGGCGGGCTTGCGCCAAAACCTGCAGGATGCGCTGCGCATAATAAAGTGGAGCAGGCATAAGGTCTGGCGTTTCATCGCAGGCATAGCCAAACATGATGCCTTGATCGCCGGCACCGACATCTTTCGAACCCGCCTCATCCACACCTTGGGCAATATCGGCTGATTGGTTGTGCAACAATACTTCAATCTTGGCCGTATCCCAATGGAAGCCCGATTGTTCATAGCCGATGTCTTTGATGGCTTTGCGGGCCACAGCAATGATCATGTCATTGGTAATGGATTGCGGCCCGCGAACTTCACCGCCAATCACCACGCGATTGGTGGTGGCAAAGGTTTCACAACCTAGACGCACACGCGCCGGATCCATTTCTTCNNCAGACTTTGTCTGGATGGCCTTCCGAAACAGATTCACTGGTGAACTGATAGCTGCTGCGCGCCATGATTATCCCCTAATAAGAGCGGCCAATGATTCACATAAAGATATCTTTATGCGTTACCAGCCGACCTCATACAGGCATTTGCGCAGGATTCAAGTAGCTAAGCTAAAACTTAGCCTTCACTTTCCACAATCAACCGCGCCAAAGCCGCAATCAATTTGCGCTTGGTTGATGTGTCAGCGTCTTTGAATGCTTTGGCCAGTTGCACACCTTCAGGTGTCATGAGAGCAGCACTGAATTCATCGCCACTGCCACCTTCACGCAATCCATCTGGGCCTTCGTTGCCAGGCAAGCCATCATAGAAAAACTGAACTGGCACACCCAAAGTCTTGGAGGCATAGAACAGACGGCTCGCGCTTATGCGGTTTGAACCTTTTTCGTATTTCTGAACCTGCTGAAAGGTGATCCCGAGTAATTCACCTAAACGTTCTTGGCTCATATTCACCAATTGCCGACGCATACGAATGCGAGCACCAACATGCGCGTCAATATAGTTAGGATCTCTTCGTGTCATTTAATTCCTCAGACCGTTTTGCCCCCAGCCCGTTGCCCTTTGCGCTGAACTTGGCTTCCCCGGCCCTGTAAGCACTATTTCGTCACACATAAAATCGAATATATTATTGTGACGAACCGCTGTCTTTTAGTACCGTCGCAGAAATTCGCCAACTAAAAATAGTACTAATATTAAGATAATGAACAGAATCCCATTGGTTTTTGCATAAACTGTGTCAGCAACCGGGCTTGGCAAGGCCAAATCGTAACTCCCAATTGCGTTGAGTTGCGATTTGAAAGTCATCCGTCCCAATGGATCGATGACTGCTGAAATTCCAGTATTGGCCGCGCGCGCCGCTGGAACACCAAGTTCAATCGCGCGCAAGNNTCACCAGGCGTGAAGCTTTCTGGCGCGTTTACCAAACGCCGAAATCCCATAGGTGCTAACGCCCACTCTAAGGGCAGAAATTCACCGCCCGGGACCAATCGCCATTTATCGTAATGCGCAATCACCTCTGCCTTATAATTCATCATCAAGATTGAAGTGTAGTAAGGCGCATCGGGATTGGGGCTGGCACGGCGCACCGCACCAGCCAACAAAGTTTGACCCGGCTGCATGACCGCAGCCAACTCAGCGCGGCCTTGTGCACTTTCATCAATCAGAAAAGGCACAGATGCTTCTG
>PLXI01000081.1 GCA_003151375.1 Hyphomicrobiales bacterium | reverse complement strand
CGCGAGCACATCATCGGCGAAAGCGTCAGCGCCACGATGCCGGAGATCGTTACGGCACCAGCCAGCGAGAAAGCGAATTCTACAAAGAGTGAACCGGTGAGGCCGCCCTGAAAGCCGATGGGCACATAGACCGCAATCAACACAACGGTCATTGCAAGGATCGGACCGCCGAGTTCGCGGGCCGCCAAGAGTGCGGATTGCATCGGCGTTTTGTGTTCTTCCTTCATATGCCGGTCAACGTTTTCAACGACAATGATGGCGTCATCGACGACGAGGCCGATAGCTAGCACCATTGCCAGCAGGGTCAGCAAGTTGATCGAATAGCCCAGCATCTGCATGACGAAGAATGTGCCGATGAGAGAAAGCGGCATGGAGATGAGCGGCACCACCACGGCTCGGAATGAGCCGAGGAAGAGGAAGATCACGATGGTCACAATGAGCAGAGCTTCGCCCAGCGTCTTGATCACTTCGTAGATTGAGGATTTGATAAATTCGGTCGAGTCATAGACGACCTTGCCGGTTAACCCGTTGGGGAGTTGCTGGGTGATGTTCGGGAAGGCTTTGATGACACCTGATGCCACGTTCAAGATGTTGGCTTCCGGCGCCACCTTGATGCCGACGAACACCGAGCGCACGCCGCTGAAGGCCACATTGAGATCATAATTTTGCGAACCGAGAACCACGGTGGCTACATCTTCAAGCCGCACAATCGAAGCACCGCTCTGCTTGATGACGAGTTTGTTGAACTCTTCAACCGAATGGAGATCAGTTGAGGCGGTGAGCGGAATGGTCACCATATTGCCTTTGCTCTGCCCAAGAGCTGCAAGATAGTTGTTGCTGCTTAATGCTGTGGCCACGTCGGCCGCGGTCACTCCGTGGCCGGCCATGCGGTCCGGATCTAGCCAAGCGCGCAGCGCGAAAACACGCCCGCCCAGAACTTCCGCCAACTGCACACCCTGCACGGAGTTGAGCTGCGGTACGACTACCCGCACCAGATAGTCGGTGATGTCATTCGTGGGCAGCGTGTCACTATAAAAGCCGAGATACATGGCGTCTGTCGTTTGGCCAGTTGCAACTGTAATAGTCGGCGCCTGGGCCGCAGCCGGGAGCTGGTTCCTAACCGCATTGACCTGCGTGGAGATCTGGGTGAGCGCCTTGTTGGAATCGTAGTTCAGACGCAGCGTTGCAGTGATGGTGGAAACGCCGCTGGCACTTGACGAGGACAGATAGTCAATGCCCTGCGACTGGGCAATCGATGCNNCCGTCACCACGGCGGATTGCGACTGTGGATATTGGTTGATCGGAAGGCTGGACATGGCGCGAAGACCGAGCACGATGAACAGCAGGCTGATTGTCATCGCCAGGACGGGGCGCTTAATGAATGTATCGGTAAAATTCATGGTCTGCCGTCACTTTTCCTGCGGCTTGGCATTGGGATCGTTGGGTGGCAGCACGGTGTTGTCCACCACGATGGCGGCACCCGATTTCAGCTTCAATTGCCCGCTGGTGNNTATCGATGCCCTTTAATACGGCGACCTGGTCGCCACGCGTCTGGCCCGTGGTTACAAACACCTGTTTGGCTATTTTGTCGCCCTTGTCATTCTTGTCTGCCACAAAGACTGTAGCACCATAGGAATTGTAGGTGATTGCTGAAACCGGCAAAGTGAGCAGTTGCTGCGGCTGGCCGACATCGACTGCTACTGTTACAAACATGCCAGGGATTAGCTGTTTTTCTGGA
Organism: Hyphomicrobiales bacterium; assembly: GCA_003151375.1. Lineage (GTDB taxonomy): Bacteria > Pseudomonadota > Alphaproteobacteria > Rhizobiales > Aestuariivirgaceae > Aestuariivirga. The sequence goes on along the minus strand of PLXI01000081.1, from coordinate 4,923 downwards.
TTAGCAATGGTGGCACGCACGGTGACGTTACGCGTCGAAGTGTCAATCTTCGGTGTGACCGCGGTGATCTTGCCGGGGAAGGACTTGTCTGAATTCGTCAAGGTCACTGTAACCGGCAGGCCCGCAGTCAGCGAGCCGATCTTGTCTTGCGGCACGAGGAAATCAGCATTCATTTCCGACAGGTCCTGAATTGTCACAATCACCGTGCCCGGCGACAGATATTGGCCGAGATTGACCTGCACAATGCCAAGGTCTCCGGCAAAGGGTGCCTTCAGTGTTTTCTGTTCGATCAAGGCCTGCGCCTGTGCCACGAGCGCGTTCTTGCTCGCGAGGTCAGCGGCATCAGCATCAACTACGGACTGGCTGGTGGTCTTGGTGGCCAGCAGGTCAGTGTCGCGCTTCAGAGTTTTGGTTGAAAGATCGGCGGCCGCCTGCAGTGACACCAATTGTGCTTTGTCCGGATCGATATTGAGCTGCACGAGTTCATCATTGGTCTTGACCGTGCCTCCGGACTTCACCGGAATGTCACTCACAACACCAGCGACTTGGGTTGCGACATCCACACCTTGAACGGCAGCCAGGCTGCCCACCGAAGTAATCTGCGGCTGCCAATCGCTGACATCAGCGACCATCGTGGAGACGGTAGCAGGCGTGGGCTTCGGTGCGGAAGCGATCAGCGTCTGAATGTGGCGATAAAACCCAAAGGCAATGGCGGCAATGAGGACGACGACCAGCACCAGCATGATCAGGAACCGTAACCAAGTGCGTGGCTTGCGCTTCGGTGCCACGTTCTGCGTCGGAGGCAGAGTCATTTCGCTATTTTGTTGTTTTGCCATAATCCTCAAACCGCCCCGAAATTAAATAAAAGCACAGAGCCGGACAGGCATCCAGATCACTTCATCAATCGCTATGGTTCGTAATTTGCGGCACGACTACGAGATAGTCAACCCAGTTATGTCCACTCGCTTACTCAACTGCAAGCTTTGCAGTCACTCAACAGGATTTTCTCTAATTGGAATAATTTAAACACGAGATTATTTGCATGCGCGCTACCCTGCCATTTTATAAATAACGAGCTAATTCAGCAACGAGTTAACATAAAATGGCGGAAACGAAGGGATTCGAACCCTTGATACGCCTTACAGCGTATGACGATTTAGCAAACCGTTGCCTTCAGCCACTCGGCCACGTTTCCATATCCCCGTCACCGGGAATGAGGGCTCTTTGCCCCGATTTGGTTTCACTTGCAAGCGCCACGAGAGGCAAAATTAAATCACCTCTGCCCACCAAACTTACTTAACGGATTCTTCGTGTATTTGGCGAATAATTGGTTTATTGGGTATCTGAGTGTGGAGTTGAAAATGCGTACATTGGCTTTTGTTGCGGTAATTTTGGCGGGTGTTTCACCTGCCTATGCTTTTGACACGTTCTTGCCCTCGGGCATGGGCTATTCCTCAGCGAATATCGGGTTATCGGATCTTTCAGCAGCGGACCGCGCGGCCATTGCTCGCGCAGACATTTACGAAACCGAAATTTATCAGCGCCAATTACACGCCAAGCAATTTGATGCGCGCACCAGTGCTTTTTCCAATGACCGTAATTCTGACGGCATTTCTCCCGATCTCAATTACTAGACCGCTCAATTCCTGCAGAAGCCCGCGCTTAAAAGATCTAACGTGAAGTTGGTATCGCAAAGCTGCGGGCAATGGGAATGTGATCAGAACCAGCGGCAGAACCGCCAGTTTGCGGGCCTAATTTAACAATGCCAGAACTCACCATCATCTGATCAATAGCCAGTTGCGGCAATCCAAAGTATGCTGGAAAAGTTGGCAGCATCGCGGTTTGCGTAAGATCAAGGCTTTTGCCAAAATCTTGCACGAGGCGAGACTGGCTTGTGGCATTAAAATCGCCTGTTACAATCATCGGCCCTTGCTCAGTCCCCAAACGTTTTGACAAAGCCGAAAGTTCTTCGAACTGAAGCGTTGTATTGGGGACGTGTGACGTATGCACGCCCACGACAAGTAAATTGGCATAATCAGGCCCCAACCGCGCGGCGACAACACTGGGGCCTTGGATGCCTGAATAACCATCCTGACGCGCAAGTGGATAACGCGATGCAATGGCCACGTCACATCCAGTTGACTGATCACAAGTCAAAAGATGTGGGTAGAGTTTGGCAATGCCTGAGGCGAAATCAGAATCACTGCTATCATATTCGGTTAAAACGATAATATCTGCATCAAGCTTTTCAATGCTGGCAAGGCGTGGTGCTGCATGACCATCTTCGTCATCAATGTTAAAGGTGGCAATCCTGATGCGCTTTGCGCCTTCAGGCGCTGCACCATCTGCAGCCACTGGCAACGCGGGCCAAAGCCCATAGGCCACGATACCCAGGACGAATAGAACCGAAGCAGCCAATGTTTTAAACCGTGGCAGCAAGAGCCCGAGGAAAGATGCCAGAGCCAATATCGCCGCTTGAATTGTAAAAGCAGAAAATACATCCAGCTGAATGCGCAACCAACCAAGTCGAGTTAGCGCTAGTCCTGCTAGGCCAAGGCAAAGCCCCACCAGCGCTCCGCTCCAATCACGCCGCAGGCGTTTTGGCGCGGGCGGGCGCATTGGTTCGCCAGTACCCCAACGAAGATCATCCGAAATCAATTTTGGCAAAGAAACCCTAACCTATCAGATCAACCTGCTCTCCAGTGGCAGGAGTTCTTCGGGTGTAGCAAACCCCGGCAGCTCTTCAAAATGCTTCTTCCAGGCCACCACATGCGGATAATGCGATAGATCGATATTGGCTTCGGGTGCATAACGCAGAACCCCGTAAATGCCAATGTCGGCGATCGTAGGTTTCTTACCCACAACCCACTCAGATTTAGTGAGTTCCTGCTCCAGCACAGCCAAGGCTGCTTTTGCCTCGGTGTCATATAGAACGCGCATTTCTTCACCGAACTGGCGCGCACCACGCACCCGTGCGCGTAAGCGAAACACCGGAACCGAAAGTTTGTCCCATTGCCAGAACAGCCATTCGCGAATGCGGTTCTTTTCGGTTGGTGTTTTAGAAGTGAATTTGTCAAGGCTGTCTGCCAAATGCATCAAGATTGCAGCCGATTGCACCACATAAAGCTGACCGTCGCGCAAAGCAGGCACCTGACCATAACGGTTTTTCACCAAATAATCGGCCTGCTTATGAGCACCTTCACGCAAGTTCACGTGAATATACGAGAATGGATGGCGCATCAAAGATAGCCCCAAAGCTGCCGTATAAGTTGGACCAGATGTGGCAAAACCATAGAGCGTAAAGCGTTGGCGCTCTTGGCTTGAGGGCCCGCGTTCTTTCTTAACGGCGGCTTTCTTGACGGCTGATTTGCCAGTTGCTGCTTTTTTTGCGGGCTGCTTGCTCCGCCCAGACACTTTTGACTTTGCCCGTTTTGGCTTGACCGCCATTTTGAGCCTCTCCCACTTCTTTTTGCGGCCAATTAGACCGTATGCTGATTATCAGCACACGGACTATAGCGCATGTTTTCAGAAAAGGGAAATATCCGTTAAGACATCATTAACAATTGATAACTCTATGTTATGTTTAGCTTTTTCTTGAGCAAGTCATTCACCGCTTGGGGGTTGGCTTTGCCACCTGTAGTTTTCATCACTTGTCCGACAAACCAGCCAAGCATGGAGGGTTTAGCCAGAACGGCGGCCACTTTGTCGGGGTTGGCGGCAATGATCTCATCAACGGCTTTTTCAATCGCACCCATATCAGTGACCTGAACCAGGCCCCTGGCTTGGACAATTTCTGCCGGGTCGCCACCTTCTGTCCATAGTATCTCAAAAACATCCTTGGCAGTTTTACCATTGACTGTTCCCTCGGAGATGAGGTCAACCAAACCGCCAAGCTGTTTGGCAGACACCGGAGAAGTTTCAACAGTTTTGCCCTCTTTGTTCAGGCGCCCGAAGAGTTCATTGATCACCCAATTGGCGGCAATCTTGCCATCACGACCTTTGGCCACATCCTCAAAATAAGCAGCAGAATTCTGCTCCATGATGAGCACTGAGGCATCATAGGCAGCAAGACCATAGGCGCTCATGAAGCGCGTCTTTTTATCATCCGGCAATTCCGGCAGTGAGGCTTTGATCGACGCAATGTTTTTTGGATCAAGCCTCAGCGGCAATAGATCCGGATCGGGAAAATAGCGATAATCATGCGCTTCTTCCTTAGAGCGCATTGAGCGGGTCTCGCCCTTCTTGGCGTCATAGAGCCTCGTTTCCTGATCGATCGTGCCGCCATCTTCGAGAATGCCGATTTGACGGCGCGATTCATACTCAATCGCCTGACCCATGAAGCGGATAGAGTTTACGTTTTTAATTTCACAGCGTGTGCCGAAAACATCCCCGGGCTTGCGCACTGACACATTCACGTCCGCACGCAAACTGCCCTGCTCCATATTGCCATCGCAAGTTCCGAGATAGCGCATAATCTGGCGCAGCTTGGTGACATAGGCCTTGGCCTCATCGGCCGAGCGCAAGTCTGGCTTCGAGACAATTTCCATGAGCGCACAGCCTGAACGATTGAGATCAACATAGGTCGAGGCGGGGTGCTGGTCATGCAGGCTTTTGCCAGCGTCTTGCTCTAAGTGCAGGCGCTCAATACCGATGTCGATGGATTTGCCATCATCGAGATCAATGGCAACTTTGCCTTCACCGACGATGGGCTGCTTATATTGTGAAATCTGATAGCCCTGCGGCAGGTCAGGATAGAAATAATTCTTACGATCAAAGACAGAGATTTCATTGATCTGCGCTTTGAGGCCAAGGCCAGTGCGCACAGCTTGTTCCACACAAAATTCGTTGATCACCGGCAACATGCCCGGCATGGCGGCATCGACGAGCGACACATGGGCGTTCGGCTCGCCGCCGAATTCGGTC
>PLXI01000022.1 GCA_003151375.1 Hyphomicrobiales bacterium | reverse complement strand
TGCGAATGGCGGCATAATCTTGCTCCCTGCCATTGCGCCGCAGTTCCACCAGCAATACAGCCCGGATTGTGCCTGTAATAGGATCGGGGGCTGCAAAGGCGGCTGTTCGCGCGCTTGAAAATTCCGGCAATTCGTCAACGAGTTGCTCAAATAATCCGGGGCCAAACTTTTGGCCGCCAATGTTGATTACGTCATCATCGCGTCCGACAATGTATAGCTGCCCATCATGCAAGAAACCGTGATCTTTGGTGTCATACCAGCCATTGCGCACAACCCTCTTTGTTGCGCTCGTATCATCAAAATAGCCACTCATCAAACTTGGCGAGCGCACATAAATGCGCCCGGGTACAAGCTCAGGGAGAGATTCACTAATTTCGTTAGCTATGCGGAGTTCTTGGTCGGCCACAGGCGAACCGCAGGCGACATAAGAGTTGCCCCCGCATTCAACCGTCCGGATGCCTTGACCCAGTTTTGTGATTGTTACCGCTAGTCCGACTTCCGCCATGCCATAAGCTGGGGTCAAGGCCAGGGCCGAAAGACCAGCTGGCTCCAGCCTTTGTATGACAGCCCGCATGGTTTCAGGAAAAATACCTTCGGCACCAACAAAGGCCACGCGCAGGCTTGCGAGGGATATTTTGTCGGCGCGGCGCGGATTCGCTAGGCGGCCAACCAAGAACCAGGCTGAAGGAGGAGCCGCGGTAATTGTTGCCTTGCTTTGAGAAATTGCCTCCAGCCAGCACCATGGATCCCCGAGGAAGGATTCAGTTGGTATCAAACCTGTTCGGCCACCAATGAATAACGGTGTGAGTAAGAAGCCAACGAGGCCCATGTCATGATAAAGCGGCAACCAAGAGACCGCATGATCGCGTTCAGGGTCAAGCTCAAGAGCATCTGCAATCGCCCGCATCTGCCACAGCAAAGCGCGGTGCGACAAGCAAACCACCTTCTGCCGCCCGGTCGTTCCTGAAGTAAATTGCAGAACAGCAATAGTTTCAGCGTCGAGACCCGAATGCCAAGTCGAAGGTTGGGGTGGATGTGCAAATGCAGGCTGCTCCACTGCTAAAGCAATGTCTTCAGTCAAATGCAAATCCGCCAACTCTGCGCCCAGTGCGACAAAGTAATTTTTACGGCCCGGCAGTCTGCGCTCCTTTAGCGCGCGGGCGAAATCTTCCGCAGTCGCACTACGCCTTGGTGGCATGGGTGCAGCCAAGGCTCCTAGTAAGAGGACGCCGAAGAAAGCACCGACAAAATGTGGTCCATTGCCCAAAGCGAGATGAACAACATCTCCTTGCCGCGCACCAGCGGATTTGAGGCGTGCAAGCCACCCCCAAGCCTGACGCCAAGTTTCAATATAGGTGAAACTTTCATATTTTCCCAACGGATCGAATACAAAAATCTCTTCAGGCCTAGATGCTACATGAGACGCCAAAATATCGGTAATGGCGGCTGGCTTCGCTGCGATTAGCAATTCAGCACCGGACCGAATTGTGGCATTCGTCATCACATACTTTCAGTTGCTGATTACGCAGAAATAATACTTCGCATTTCAACGAGCCGGCAATTAACTTTTATTATGCTACCACTGAACATTTACCAAACGGCTTTTAGAGTTCGCGATGGTTGTATGCCCTTTTGGCACCTCGAACAATAGGATGGGGCGCTCTCCGCCTGCCGATGCCTAGGGAATAATGATTTGCGTAAGGAACTCTCGCGCTATGTGAACGCGCGGCACTAGTTACTCACCTCAGTTTCGATATTATTTGATAATGTTGACGGCGTTGTGATAAAAACTCGTCGGCTGAAACATAAGGCGCCGATGAGCGAAATCTATTTCGTCATCATCGAACGTCTATTCGACCGCCTTCCTTCCCCTTACTTTCGCCAAAAGCGCTTAAAGGCCTAGTGTTGATGGCCATAAAGTTCGTGGCTCTCTTGGGTAAGCATTACGCCAAAGCGAGCGGTAAGTTCCGCTTTTATGGCAGCGTCTTGGTCATAGGGCGCTTTGCTCAATTCTATCGTTTCGCTTGAAAACGGCAAATCAAATTGAGCAGCAATCTTGGTAAATGTAGTTATTGGGTCAACCAAAGTTTGTTCCCAAATTAAATTCAAGCGACGTTCCGGTCCGATCTGACTAAGATAAGCATCCCAATAAGCTTCACTTTTATGAATCCAGCGCAGGATCTGAAGCATTTTGGCTTCGGTTAACTCGCCGATCCGAGGTAGAAAGCGTAACTGGGCTTCGCCATCAAATGCGCGACGCGTGGTCAGCAAAGCGGCACAACTGATGGCTTGTGCCACCTTGTCTTTCCGCGAGAGGCGGATGAAGCCACCCGGCATGTCATTGATGAACGCTTGTTGATAGAGGCGGTGTTGATCAGGAAACAGCTTGATAGAGAATAATCCATGGCGCACCCGGTTTTGCATCAAGGCCCGTGAATATGGTTCGAGCCGCGCTATGGCGGCAGTATAACTTTGAACACGTTCTCTGAGCCAGCGTCCCTGTAGCGGAACCATGGCATCCGGGTGGAAATATTCCAAAGGAACGCCCCAGCCCAAATCTGTGAAGATTGAACACAGGGCGTGGCCGCCAGTTCGCGGCGTGGTGCAGATGAGCAAGTGCCTCGGCGGGCCAGCCCCCGGTGCCGAGGGATAGTCGTAAGCTTCGCTAATCAGGGCAACTCCGTGTGTCAATTTTCACTCATAAATTTGGCAAGCTTGTTGATTGTTGGATTATCAATCAATTCCTCAATCAAGACTTCACGGCCAGTATTCTCTTCAATATCCATGCACAGATCAATCACCGACATACTGTCTATTCCGAGTTTTATAAGCTCAACATCTTCACCTTCCGTTGCAGCTAATTCGGCTGCTTTCTCCGGCGTAAAACATTTGATGCCAACAAGTGCATTAAGAATTACATTGCGGAACTCTAAATAGCTTTTCATCTAATTTTAATCTCGGCTGTGCGGTAACGTATCATGTGAGGTTCAACAATGGCATCGTAGGCACCACTTTTTGCATGCAGCTGCAACGCATTAAAGGCAAAGGAAAAATGTTCCCATAGAACTAAGCTGACATTTTTGCCAATGCAGGAATGAGGGCCTGCGCCGAAGATCAGGTTTTGGATTTCTGGCTTGTCCGAATATGCAGCTGCCTGCAAGCGCAACTTCACCATATCGCCAACCCGAACAGGGCACCCGCCGACTGAAATGTCTTTAGTTGCTAACCGCCAAGTAAGTGGAACACCAGTTTCATGCGGAAAATCCGGTAGATATGCAGGGCCATCTCCGGCAATTTCCACTGCATAAAGAATACTCTCCACCAACATCATGATCAGCGTTTCAGCACCAAATGTGATGCAACAAATTTTGCAGGCTAAATCCAACTCGTCTTTGCTATCATGCTCCAAAAAACGAATGGCTATGGCAAAGCTGCGGTCGAGTTCCATCACCAGGGATGGGCTTTTACTGTGGTTCAGGATCAGATCGAGCCGTAGACCCAGAATTTCCGGTGGGACAGGTTTACCCACAAGAAATGAAATGAACTGCTGTATTATCGGTTCGACAACATCATGATGAACATCCACGCTGTTTTTGATTTGAAAACGCTTTAGGAACGTCGAGATCATCGGGGGAAGAACATTTTCAGCTGCCTTGGCTTTTTCCATCAGATACACAGCAAGAGCCCGGCGCAATGAGGCGTGGGTTTCGCCTGAACGCATAATAGGTATCATGTTGGCCGCGCGGCGCAAGTTGGAGAGAGATTTGCCGCTGCGTTGTTCGATATGTGATACCATTCTCTCGATACCCGGCAATGCCATGTCTGGTGCGCGTAATATATCGCTCATCACCTCCGGGTCAGCCACCAGCCATGCTCGCAGAAATTCATTTTCTAGCCAAACCTTGTCGCGTAAATTCGCATATTGGGCGCGGCGCTTTTGCGCAGCAACACTGTCAAATTTCATGGCTTCGACTCTCTATCCCTGAGAAACGCCTGCCATGGTCGTTTTTTGTTGCGTTGCATGTAGTTGCGCCAGTCATCTGCCAGCATGCCCATGACAAGCACATCGACGCGCCTGCCTGTAACGGATTCGCGCAAATGCTGCACGAGGCGAGCTTCTCGTTTCCAGACGCCATTTGCCATCAGCCAAAGCATGGCGCGATTATGCGGTCGCACATTAGCCTTCGCTTTGGCATAACCAAGCTTGTTAAAAAAATGGTCGTGAACGGGCTCTGGTACCTCGGGGAGCACGTGGCAGCCGCGCCACTGCTTTTCACCAATCATGGTCGTGAGTGTATAGGTTAAAGCTTTGGGGTTAGGCTCGATCAGGAAAAAACCTATTAGTTTATTACTGGCTTTCTCTCTGAATCCTAGCAGGATGTGTCCCTGCGACTGGCCCTGAGTGGCAAAAAAGCGACGTTGATGCTCAATTGGCCAGGGCATTTGCGATTCATTGAGCATTTCTGCTCCTAGTGGATCAAGTGTCCAGTCGCTGAGTTGCGCCGAGGCATCGGCCGGGGTGAGAGGTGAAATACGGAAGCGTTCTGTTTCAAACTGCATGAGGCGAATGACTTTCGCAAAAGAAAGCGGCGATGAAACAAAGCCCATCGCCGAAGGTATTTTTCAAACAGACAGCATCGTCATCAATTTCACTCGAGTGCAAATTCCGGCAACAAGTTGCTAGACTTCGCAATACTGTGATTAATGCTGCAATTGCGCCATTAATAGATCATCAATCGGGTCTGGCAGCTTTTCCAAGAACGTGCTGGTGTTATCCACAGGACCTGTACGGTCATGCATCACCATCGATCCTGGTTTAGCGCCGATCGGCAAGGTCAAGCCCACAAACACTTGATGTTCGTCAAGATTGGCGCTTCCGCCGCCCGTACTGGCCCACAAAACGCGGTGAGCAAATCGTCCACCAATAAAGCCTGTGAGGCCCGTGTCATTAAATTGGTAATCAGCTTGAAGTGCAACAGCCGCACCACCCAAATTCTCAGTAATGGATGAAGTAGAAAACTTAGATTGGCTCTCGATTACGTCGCCCGTCAGAGTGAATTTTAAATTAGGTGTCACATAATATTTTGCATCTGCCGAAAATTCAAAACCACTATAACTCTTGCCGCCAGGTGTGAGTGTGCGAAGTGTGTTGTGAAGGGTCGTAAACAAATGCGCACTTGCACCCAGAGACACATTATCGTTCAAATAAAGGTTCCCGAACACGCCACCGCGCGCAATGTCAGAATTATTATCGAAAGCGCTAAACGCGCCAGTTTCCGACACATACGAAGCCTGGATGCCGTAATCGCCCTTTGAAGGATCACGCCAAAAAACATCGCCACCAAAATGGCCTTCTGGTGAGTTAAAGTTTTTTCCTCGAGCTGCAGCACTGTGACCATAATAGGCCGCGTCACCCTGGAAGTTCCAAGCGTCACAGGTAAGAAGCCCAGCGCCTTCGCCAAAAAGTCCGGCCCATGTGCTATCCAATGTTGAGCCGCCACCACTAAAGTATTCATGGCCACCTTCCAACAGGCCGGCAGCGGTTAAAACACCTGATGCAGAACACTCAGACGGGGCTGCTTGAGCCGAACCCATAAACATCGCTCCCAATGCCAACATTGAGATGCCAAATATGGCTTTTGCTTTAAGGTTCATAACCAACATCTCCCAACCCGATTGGGAACCTAGCAGCAACATTAATGAACATTAAGCAACTAAAAGTTGTTAAACTTATTTTCTGTGGAGTGTTGCCTTTTTGAAACACAACAAAAAACGCTTAAAAATCAATAATTTATAAGATCAACCCAAACTGAACTGTATTTATGCGCCGGTTTTCAGTGACGTGGGGCAGTTCTGATTGCATCACTCCTTCTTGGTGCCATGCCGATTCTGCGAGATAGGCAAGCATGACCTTGTAGGTTTCCGGTGCAACAATCACAGCCTTTTCCGCCTTGAACCGTGATTTGAGTTCGCTCAATAGGGGTGGCAAAATTTCATCCATAATTGCTTTGAAATTGTAGGTCTTAAAATCAATCAGAATTTCAAGGTTCATATTGCGATGGGCTTGATCGAACAAAATTTCGCAAACGCCAACATGCGTTCCCTGTGGTCGTGAAAAAATTCCAATCACAGCACGCTGCTTAGCCGTCGCATCCAACATGTAATTTTGAATGTCGGCCTTAGTCACCTTGCGTGGTCTTGCGTTCACTTGGCGCATCAGTGCGCTATTGCTCACCCAGGAGACCCAAGCATCAGTCACCATCCCTGGTCGCAGCAGGAGTAAATCGTAATTTTGCGTTTGAATTTTGATCATTGCCATTTTCGCCAATTTTGACTTGGAAGACAAATTATAGTGGTACACAACTCTGCAACATTTGGTCTGTGTTGAGAAGAGTCGTGTCGAGATAGTACCACTAAAGTCGATTGAACAGCTTGCCTAGCTAGCTGCAGATTTCTCCATGAGATCCATTTTTTGTCAGTGAATAATTGCTGGATGGATTTTTTCATTTTCGGCCATGGTGAATATTTCTTTATCGATGACTGGCTTTAGACGCTCCCTACGATCTAAAAATGATGGCAGCCTCAATTGTTGTCGTGCGCGTGCTCATTCAGGCGATAATATCAAATCACCAAATGCTGAGACCGGACACTCTGCAGCAGCAATACAATTGTTTAGCTCTTAGTGTTGATGTGTGGAACTCAGGAACATTCATTTTAGATTCTCTGATTTACCAGCAGGTATAGCCACCGTCGGCAGTAACAATTGAGCCCGTCATTAGGCTGGAGGCATCACTTGCAAGGAACAGAATGAGGGCAGCAATTTCTGACGTTTGGCCCATGCGTCCCATCGGCGTATTGTCCAGCCAATTTTTCACCACACTTGGATAACCATAAGCTCGTTTGGTCAGTTCAGTTTCGATATAGGTAGGAGCAACTGCATTCACTCGTACGTTACGCTTGGCCCACTCTACTGCAAGTGATTTGGTAAGATGATGCACTCCAGCCTTTGAAGCGTTATATTGTGCTTGTTCCTGGGGTCGATTTACAATGTCACCGGACATTGAACCAACATTTACAATGTTACCCCCGCCCTGTTCCAGCATGGCCTTTCCGAAAGTCCGACAACACCAGAATACGCCGTTGAGATTGACGTCCAGCACTTTGAGCCAAGTAGCGTCATCCATAGTTTCTGCCGGTTGAAATGAAATGGCTATGCCCGCATTATTGATCAAAATATCAACACGTTTATGTTTGCGGACAATAACTTCATGAACGCGTTCCACAGCGCGCGGATTAGTAACGTCCAAAGTTTCGCAATCAACTTTGCGTCCTTTTGCAACCAACTCGTCACGTGCCTTAGAGGCATTGGCACCCTTCATATCGGTAATGATTACGGTGGCGCCTGCCTCGCTCAACGCATCGGCGGTGGCAAACCCAATTCCCTGAGCAGCACCTGTAACAACCGCAATTTTTCCATCAAGTCTGAATTTGTCTAGATACATTTATTGCTCCGCATTTGTCCCACGAGAAATTTTGGGAAAGTTTGCCAAGCAAATCCATTTTGTAAGTAGTGTCAAGATTGTCGAACTGGTGGTAGTGGGTCAGTTTGAAAAATCGGCGTGGGGTTATTATATTTGGTGGTGCTGCTGGGTGACACCAAGGTCCCACATACCTATATCTCCTCTGTCTTGGGTCAACAGCTGACCAGCTTGGCCTTTCACAGCTAGTCCGCATTCACCGCACAAGCGGACATACAGTCCAAGTAAACTGACAACCAGTCGTGCATTAAATGAAAACCTGCAGGCGAACCATCATCGTTGTGAGCAAGGTGCGAATTTGAATCTCGGGACACGCTCTCCTACCAGATCCTATGCTGCACTGCACACATATGTCAGATTGCCTAATATCGCCCATACTGCAGTGCAGCATTTTAATAAATACTGAGCACAACAAACCTCCCTTGCACTGGGCTTGGGCATCCAAAGCAAAGGTGAAAGCTGCAAAAACAATAAGTGATTTTATTGGTGAGAGCCTGGCTATACAGGCCAGCAGTGTCTTACTTGGCTAATCAGAAAATCTTGCTGCAGCGTCATGAACCACAAATCTTGGCCATTATCGCCCAGCTAAGTGTAAGCTTTGTAAAGTGCCTTACAGCTTATATCCTGCTTGAGAGTTCCTTCAGCAAAAGTCACCTGCAACAGAAGCAAGTCTGATTTAGAAAATGACACCTTCTTGTCCCTTCTCAACCTGGCTGCAGAATTAATCCCAAAATCACCAAATGGCTTGGGCTTCATGCCAGTGCTATCAGCAAAATACACCCAGCCATTCTCAATCTTGCTGATTACTGTCCAATGTCCTGAGATAATAACCTGAAGATCAAGAAGCACACTGGATCCAGGTTTTTGTAAATGTTGGTGGATGATTTTGAAAGCATGGGCGATGCTTGGCTTTGTGATTTTTGCAAGTGGCCTGGTCACTGTTAAAATTAGGCCATGCCTGCACAGCAGATATTTCTCAGCCACAGCCAGACAGCGACTGTGGCTTTCATCACGGGTGCCGAAACACAGCACAGCACCTAATTCCTTGTGCGCCTCAAGGTCCTGAATCATTAATTGAAAAAGAAACCGACTGCCAAGTTGTTTGTTAATTGCAGGTGACCTGCAAGCCATTCTGCAGGCATTGATCATGGCATAGATGCCACAAAGTGAATCAAGCTGACCCTGATGATAGTGGCTAAGTTCTTCATCATTTTCATTGGCTGATGAATAGCCATGAGCATTGACTGCATTCATGCAGATTCTCCTATTGTTTGTGAGTGAGGGAAAAGAGTTTTGGCCCAGCGGTAAGTTAGAACCACAGCGCTGTTGATGTAACGATCCGAGCTAAGTAATGGATTTTCAGGTGAGATGTAGCGCCAAGGTCAACTTGTTATTGTTCTACTGCAGTATATTGGAGAGCAACCTCAGTCAGCAGCAACTTTTTTATTCTAACTTTGTCACCTGCAGAAGAATGAGCCCAGATTTGAAAAAGGCCATTTTGCGTTTCAACTTATTGTTTGATTGGCGCAGAATCTGAAAATCACCAAATGGTCTGCTTCTGATGCCAGTGCTATCATAGAATTGAACTTCCCGTTTTTTGATAGAGCTGATGACAGTCCAATGCTGGTATGAGGCAGTCTTAAAATCGAGCAGAGCTCCAGTGCCAGGCAGTTCAAGATGCTGCCCCACCATTGTGAAGGCTTGAGATACTGTAGGGGCAGTGCTGTTGCGGAATGGACGTTTATACTCAAGCAACAAGCCATGTTTACCCAGCAGGTATTTTCTGGCTACCTTGAGACACTTGAGATGGTCCTTATTGCCAATCCCATAGCACATCACTTCTGCTGCTTTTCGGTGTTTATCCAAGGCCTCCACCAAGAAATTAAACAGCTCCCATCCAGAAATCCGCTTGTCGATCTCAGGTGACTTACACATCATCCGACAGGCATTGATAATTGAATACAGTCCACACAAGGCATCAAGCTGGCCTTGTTTGTACGCTTTGGGTAATTCTTCACGCAGTTGGGGATTTAGACGGCCGTTGGCATTCTTTGGAGACATGGCAAAGTCCTTCAGTTCAAATGATGAGAAATGTTTTTGGGGGGTGAAAAGGCTCGGGCTGGGCATTGATATCCAGCCCAAGTTCGCGCTGCAATTTGTGACACTTGGTCACCGGAAGTGGCGAGGCTAGGCCATCACCAAGGCTGGACTGGGTTGAGTTGAGTTGAGTTGAGTTGAGTTGAGTTGAGTTGAGTTGAGTTGAGTTAGATAGGATTGACTGGCTTCTTGCTCAATATTCTTCAGCCAGCATGATCGTCAGAATCCGCAAAGTTAGCGTGTTGGAAGCGGGATCACCTGAATGGCCCATCGCAGCTTTGTTGTAATAGTCAATCTTCCAAATAATCCTTTGGTGCTGCACCATCAGGCTGCCAAAATCATGTTCACCCCAAGGGTCATTGGCGTCCGAGAAGACATTGAAGGCCTGAACTGCCTTGAGAACAGCTTGGGTAAAGTCTGGTCCTCGTGTCACAATGCCATCGGTGATGAGAGTTTTGCCTCCACAACCAGATTTGCGGAGCGCGTCATTCAAGTCTCTGATTTTCTGTTTTCTGGCTTGGTTGCTGGGATTGACTTTATTGCCAACTAGGCATGCATCATCATTCTTTGCTTTCATGGCAAAGTTCCTTTCAGGTAGAGTTTTTAATGTGGGTTTATTTGCTTTGGGCGCGTCAGATGAGATGGGCCTGAGAGAGTCATTTGCAGATGTAAGATGTAAGCAGATCCATTTGTTGGACTGGCTTACATAGACTTCTCTGTGGCTAAGTTACAGCGCGCGGATCAGTCTGCGCTGGGCATCGCTACTGCCCTCGATATAGCCTTGAGTGGTCTTGATGGATTTGTGTCCCGCCAGCTCTTGCACGTCCCTGAGCGATCCGCCTGCCTTATGAATAAGCCTGGCTGCTTGGGTGACAAAGGTTCTGCGTCCTGAATGTGAAGAACAGCCCCGCATTTCCAGTTTGACAAACATTGCTTTGAACCAATTAACCACAGACTTGGCTGTCATGGGTCTCTGGCGCTCCGACAAAATTACAGGCCCTGCGCAAAAAGCATCCGACTTGGCCAAAAACACCAAGGCCTTTCTGAGGTCCGTATGGATGGGAATTCTTCTGCCACTGCCCATCTTTGCAGCTGAGGCTGGAAGCTCCATCATATCTCCCACCTTGCCCTTGGCATCCAATACCATGGGCCAAGTCAATCTGGAGATCTCGCAGGCCCGCAAGCCTGCTTTGACACTGAGTAATATCATCACTTTGTTTCTCTTAGGGTGGCGCCCATGGTTGGCCGCGCGCAACATACGGCGCAGGTCTCCAGGGGCCAGAACCTTTGCAGGTTGACCTATCATGTGTATATTCCTATGTTGGGATTGATTTGCACAGCTCCCTGGCTGGCAATTATAGATTACCACAAAATCATAAATAATGTCAATATATCAATTAGTTATGAAATACACGCTGTTTTGGATTGCCTAAAATCGGCAAAGTGTGTTTCTAAAAAGTGTGTTTCTAATATGCCCCATCATGTAGCTGTCCTCCGCACACGGAGCCTCGCGTGACTGGCCAATCTACACAATGCAGCTTTGGCCGGGATAAGCCTACAAAGATACTTTTCCGCTGTAGATATGTAGGATCTTGCGAAACATCTTTTTTCATGGCCCTATTTGGACTGGAGGATGATCTCAATGAACCAGAGAGAACGCGATATTCTGCGCAAATTGCGCATTCTGAAGCATGCAGAAGCGACAGGCTACGTGGCTGAAAAATTTGCGGCCGCCATGGTGATTGCCGACACGGATGACGTTACGATCTTCAGACTCGAAGGTGCGATGCCCGCACAGGCACCACGGTCCGAACGTAAACGCAGCTTTGAACGCGGCGATAGAAAAGA
>PLXI01000265.1 GCA_003151375.1 Hyphomicrobiales bacterium | reverse complement strand
TTCGGAGCCGGGTCCAATCTTGGTGCCGAGGAGGCGATACCAGGTGCGCATATAGATGGTGGCGAAGATGGTGTAGACGCTGTCAAGCATCACTTCGATTGCAAGGGCCACCACCCATTTGCGGATATAAAGCCCGCTGAACACTGAATAACGGCCTGGCTTCAGCTTAGGTAACACAATCCAGCGGATTGCCACAATCAGCAGACAAGACAAGATCACCATCACAAATGAGGCGGGCAGAGCCAGCAAGAAGTAATACCAATTTGAATTGGCATTGACGATACCAAAGTTGGCGGCGAGCCAATCGGTGCTGGCCTGATCCATTATATCAAGTGCATAAAACGTCGGGATGATTGGAACGATGCTGAGGGGTGGAATGATGATCAGCATAACGACATAGAATGCAGTTTGTAGATGGCGCGTCAGAGACGAAGCCTCAGCCGGTTCCGGCAGTGATGCGGGATCAATGTCGCGCAGCTTGCGGGCCGGAGAGCCTGCCCAATATTCATAGGCCGGAATGCGTGTGCCAGCCACCACAGACGACAGATCAGCCAATTCAACGCCATCGCCGATCACCACGTCATTTTCAATTACGCAGGATGAGCCGATGATGACATCATTACCGATGACAACGGGGCCAATCACATATTTATCGCCGACAGCTCTGGTGTTGTTGATGTTGAGTTTGCCGCCCAGCGAGGCATGATCGCCAATTGTTATCAGATCAATTGCACCAGCGATGATATTATCAACATAGGCATCCTTTCCAACTTTTGCGCCCATAATACGCAAGTAAAAGCGGATGACGGGTGTGCCTTGCATCCATTTGAAGTGAATCAATGGCAGCAGGCGCTGAACGAGCCAGTTGCGGTAAAAATATACGCCCCATAGGGGGTAAATACCGGCTTTGGTGCGCGGCATAATCAGCAATTTTAGAAGAGGCACGGCGATATATTCAGCAATTGTCACCATCATGAACGTGAGAAAAACTTCATCGATGTCGCTTGCGGCAGAAGCATCATCGGAACTGAATGCGGAATAGGCGATGAAAATGGCAAACCATGGCGCAGCTTGCAGCGACAAAAGAACCGGCAAAGCCAAAGCTTGCGCCACACCGCACCAGAAGCGGCGCGCAAAGGGAGCGCGAAGCGGGGCGGCATGATTTGCTGATTCATCCGCAGCGTCTAACGCGCCGCGATCAATCAGCAATTTGCCCATTCCAGCAACACTGCGCCCATTATAGACATCTTGCAGTGTGATCATCTGGCCAACGGGGCTGAGACGAACTTTGGAGATGAATTGCGCGGCCAGCAGAGAGTGCCCGCCCATGTCAGTGAAGAAATCCGCATCGCGCGTGATGGCCTGGCCCGGGAAGGTTTCTTTGGCTACCGCAATCAGCACATCTTCAACTTCGTTATGGCCAGCTTCAGATTGGTCAGCGCCAGCCATGGTTGAAGCCAATGGCACATTGCGCAGAGATTTGCGATCAACCTTGCCAGAGGTGAGGCGCGGCACTTCGGCGACGATTTCAAACGCTGCTGGCACCATGTAAGGCGGCAAGCGCTTGCGAAGCGAATCCTTGATGGCCGCAATATTCGGTTTGGTGTCTTTGCGTGGTGCAATGAAAGCCACGAGGCGGTCAATGCCGCTATCTTTGCGTAAGACTACAGCGGCATGTTCAATGCCCGGCTCTTCGCTAATGGCAGTTTCAATTTCGCCCAGTTCAACACGAAAGCCGCGGATTTTGACTTGGTCATCAATGCGGCCATGGAAATGGATTTGGCCGTCATCACCAACTGACACACCATCGCCGGAGCGATAGAGAATGGGATCGATGCCATTTTTGTTGAAGGGATTGGTTATGAATTTTTGGGCGGTGAGAGCTGGTTGTCCAAAATAACCTGCGGCAACGCCGGGGCCACCGATCAGCAATTCGCCTTGCTGGCCTTTGGCCACGGGTTGCAAATTATCATCCACCACATAAGCTGTATAATTCGGAATTGGTGTGCCGATTGTAACGGGCTCGCCTTTTTCAAGCTCAGCGATAGTGGCCACAACCGTGGTTTCGGTGGGGCCATAGGAATTGAAAATGCGGCGGCCTGGTTTGGCATAACGATCTACCAGCGAAGGTGGGCAAGCTTCGCCGCCCACAATCATCACGCGGATGCTTTCTACGTCCTCAGCAAAAATGCCAAGCAGGGTTGGCACTGTATCAATAGCGGTAACGCCGGCTTCACGCATGCGGCGCGGCAGATTTTCAGTGTCCGCCAAAATTTCAGGTGTGACAACCCAAAGTGCCGCACCAGCAAGATAAGGCACCCAGATTTCTTCCATCGACAAATCGAACGCCGCTGAACAACCCTGGAACATGACGTCTTTGTTGGTGATGCCAAAAATGGAATTAGAGGCGCGCAAATAATGGCAGATGTTTTGATGAGTAATTGCAATGCCCTTGGGTGTGCCAGTGGAACCCGAAGTGTAAATCAAATAGGCATTGTGATTTGGTGTAAGGCCCTTGATTTTGCGGAGCGGTTTTTTCAGTGGTTGGGCGAAAGCGTCATTGCTGATTGACCAAACTTTTTGCTGCAGGCCGTCAAGACGCGCCTCAACATCTTCATCCACCAACACCGCCAACGCTTCGCAATCGGCCAAGCAGGTGGCAATGCGGTCTTTGGGGGTTTCGGAATCAAACGGCAACCAGGTTGCACCGGTTTTGGTGACACCAAGCTGGGCCAGTAAAAGATTAGCACCACGGGTGAAGTAAAGGCCCAATACTTTGCCAGGGCCCGCGCCGCGGCGGATGAGTTCTGCGGCAATTTGGTCGGAAAGCTTGTCAACCTCAGCGTAGGTGAGGCGCGTATCACCTTCGATGATCGCAGTAGCTTTGGGATATTTGGCCACGGTGGCGCGGAAAATGTCTGCCAATACCTCGTGTTTGATAAAAGCGGGGCGGGTGGGGCCTGCCAAGGCTTTCACGATTTTGGATTTGGTGGAAGCAGGCTTCTTGGCAGATTTGGACATTCTATCATTTCTTATGTGTTGCGTGGGCCGCGCTATCACACCCAAGTGTGACTTTAATATGAGATTGTTGCGGCAAGCACGCCTTACTGCGTGGTTTATATTGAATCAAGGTGAAGTGGCACTAATCCGGGCAGTTTTTCAGCCTTCAGCGAAATGGAATGGACAGGTTGTGGGTTGTCAGCCACTGCAACGGCCAATAGTACGTGTTGGTTTATCTGTGGCGCGGTGTAACTGTAAAACCACACATTGGCAGGCGTGATGGGTGCAGTGGCGGCCTTGCTTGGCTCAGCGCGAAAGTGGTTGGCGGCAACGAGGCGCAGGGCAATGTGGCGTGGATCAACCATTGCCAAGCCATGAGATTTCAATGCGGCCTCTTTGCCAACCCATAATAGCAAGCCTGCGTCTTCGCCCTTAGCATTCACCGCTTGGCTTAGTTCAGTTTCCTCCTTGGCCATAACGCTGTTTAAAAACACATCATCGCGTGGGATAACATTCCACAATTCAGCATCCAGCCCAAGTTGGGGGCAGCTGCTTGCTGCCATAAGACTGAAAGGTTTGGCCGCTTTGCGGATGTGGGTGATGGCCAGGCCAAATATCTGGCCCTCGGGTGTTTGCAGAAACGGCTTATAGTAATCATCACGGATCAGGTTTGCTTGGGTGAGGCCGAGGTTAGCGGCGATTTCAGCCAGAGCTAGGTTGCGGCTTTCAGACACAAAATTAGTGAGGTGGATGTCTAGCATCGTGCAACTCCCACAGCATTTTTATGAATTTTGTTATTTGGGTAATGGTGCTGCCAGGGGGAATCGAACCCACGACCTCTCCCTTACCAANNATCCACAAGACCCCAATGACCCAAGGGTCATTGCCCGCAAGAAACGGCAGACTGCTGCCCTGAAGGCCAATATGAAGAAACGGAAGGCCGCGCAGACGCAGAGTGAGGAGCCGCCTGAAGATGAGAAGGCCGAGGGAGAGAGCTGATTTTTCTGAGGTGAAGTCGGTGAGGAAGAGAAGAGGCGTGAGTGTGAATAGATTGGGGGATGTGTTTCAGAAGATAAAAATAGTTCGTAATAAATGGAGTGTCACCGTAATTCGTAATTCGCAATTCCGTAATTCTATGGTGGCAAGGGCAAGATTGGATTGGAACAGTTTGCCAAAGAAACATGCTTTCAATGATCTGGATGTCATTGTGGCTGCTGTACAACGAAAAAACAGAATCTGCTGGCTCAACTATTGATTATTGCCTTTGCTGGAAAAGTTGATTATGCCCATCTTTCGGGGCTGTAGACTGAATCGTGCTTGGGGTTGATATAAAAGTGATTGATATGAAAAAGATTTTGTTTCTGACCACATCGACGCTTGCTTTTGTGGGGTTAGGTTTTGTTGCCCAAGCGGCTCCTGCTCCAGCCCCCTCGGCATGCGGCATCAGTGGCATTGTCAGCGGCACAGGAGGCTATCAGGGGGGCAGTTATTCAGCCAGCAATGCAAAGTCCGTCAATTTGCAAAGCAGTATTTTCGGTGGCGGTGAAACCGCATTGGGATATGGCTGTTCAAACTGGATGGTGCAATTGGACGGTGCCTATTACACCGACAGCCTTAGCGCCTTTTTTGCGGGCAAAAATTATTATTACCAGGAAAACAAGGGCCACTTGGGGGGTGCCGCCTTTTTACGTGATGACGCGATGGGCCGGGTTGGTGTTGCCGCATCGGACATCCTGTTCAGCATGAACGAAAACGTGGCATTTCCAGTTCCAGCCGGAAGCCTGACAAGGATTGGCGCATTCGGCGATTATTATGCAAGTAACTCACTGACATTTGGGGCAGGCGCATTTTATGTCGGCGGGATGCCCGACAACAGTTTTGGTGCTAGCCAATCCGGCTTTGAGGGGAACATTCACGCGAAATTCTATGCCACCGACANNGCAGCTTGGGGCTGCAAGGCGATCTTCAACTTGCGAATTTGACAGGCCCCGGCATGGTTGGAACCTTTATAGACCCTTGGAATGGTTATGCGGTGACGGCTGAGGCTGAATATCTTGTTCCGAACACTCCTGTCTCTGTGCTTCTGGGCGGGCGCTTTGCCAGCCGGTCAATAACGGACACTGGCAACACTCAGACTTATAACGACACACAAGGTTGGCTGGGCGTGAAGTGGGCTTTTGGCGACAATGTAACGTCGCTTCGTGCACGGGACCGTTCTGGCACCTATGACAACACCAGTGTATTCAATGAAAAGCTGCCGAGCAGAAATACAGATGGGTACAATTCCTTCTTCTCGCAGTGAACAGTCAAATTTCAATTGATATAAGGCCGTCCAGTGGGGCGGCTTTTTGCTGAGGTGGCTGCGCCGCGCAACCCTTACTGGGTAATTTCATTAACAATGAGCCAAAATCCACAAGACCCCAATGACCCAAGAGTCATTGCCTGCAAGAAACGGCGAAGAAGGAAGTGGAGTTGCCGAAAGATTCAAGCGAAGTGCCGCGCGCGACTTCACGCTGAATTGTACGCGCCAACGATCATTATTTGATGTCTTTCATAACTTATTAAGGCCTGGGCACGAGTCTGAGCCCCATGATTTCAGAACGACCTCCCATACAAATTCGCAGTGCCGAGTTAATTGGTGCGCTTAGCCATGCGCTTGATCTGACCGAGGGCCAACCGCGTGGTCATTGCAGCCGTGTGTGCTGGATGGGCATGAAATTGGGCAAGGCCATCAATATGCCGCGCTATGAATTGTCTGACCTTTATTACACGCTTCTGTTGAAAGATCTTGGCTGCTCAAGCAACGCCGCGCGCATCTGCCAGCTCTATCTGACTGATGACCTCAAATTCAAAGCTGACTTCAAAACTATCGATGGCTCACTGTCGCAAGCCTTGCGCTTTGTGTTGAGCCACACAGGCCTTGAAAGCAGCATGCTCGACCGCATACGCGCCATCGTTAATATTATGAAAAACGGTGGCGAAATTTCACGCGATTTGATTGAGGCGCGTTGCCACCGTGGCGCCGACATCGCACGGCAAATGGGTTTTAGCGATAATGTGGCGGATGCTATCCAAAATCTAGACGAACATTGGGATGGTTCGGGCAAGCCAGAGGGCAAAGTTCGCCGCGAAATACCTGTAGGTTCGCAGGTGGCATTGTTGGCGCAAGTTGCCGATGTGTTTTTCATCAGCCAGGGCCAAGAAGCAGCAATCAAAGAAGTTAGCTTGCGCAGCGGAACTTGGTTTGATGCTGACTTGGTTGAAGTTTTCCTCGGCATGTCCCAGCTGGATGAATTCTGGGAGTTGTTGAAAAGCGATGACCTTGAGCAACGGATCATGACACTGGAACCCGAAGAGCACATCAGGCTGGCAGATCAGGATTATTTAGACCGCGTGGCCAAAGGCTTTGCCATGGTGGTGGATTCTAAAAGCCCCTTCACCGCGGGCCATAGTGAGCGTGTTGCGGTGTTTGCTGACCTGATTGCCGAGAAGATGGGCTATGAGCCTAGCCGCAGGCGTTGGCTGCGCCGCGCAGGGCTTCTGCATGATCTAGGCAAGCTTGCCATTAGCAATCAGATTCTCGACAAGCCAAGTCGGTTGACCGAAGCAGAATATGCCGTCGTCAGAACCCATCCGCGCATTTCCGGAGAAATTCTCGCCGGCATCCCAGCCTTCAAAGACATTGTGCCAATGGCTGCTGGCCATCACGAAAGACTGGATGGCAAGGGTTATCCCTTCGGACTTTATGGCGAGCAGATTTCACTTGATACACGCATTATCACCATGGCCGATGTTTTTGACTCGCTCAGTGCCGACCGACCCTACCGTAAGGCGATGCCGATTGAGCAGGTTTTGCAAATTATCAGCAAGGATTTGGGCAAAGCATTTGATGAGCGCTGCTTTGAGGCGCTGATCAAGGCCCTGCAACAGACGAATTTAAAAGCAGCGTAATGGGTTGAGCGAGACGGAATTGTTGGTGCGACACGTCTTCCGTGGGTAACCCATTCACAGGAGTCAAAATGTTGAAAATCAAAATCGCTCTTTTTGCCGTCGCTGCCATTGTTGTTTTTGACGTGGCCGCCGCTTCGGCGCAAACCGCACCCAGCGTTGAGGACATCAAGAAGACTTGCCGCATGAGCCTGAAAGGGCAACATTTGGAAGGAACGGCCAAACATGATGCAGTAATGCAATGCGCTAAGGCCGATGCAAATTGGGCTGTCGCGCGCGCGGCCCAGTGCCAAGCCAAGGCCACTGAGAAGAATTTGGTTCAGCCGCGTTTGGACAAATTTATGGCACGGTGCGAGGCAAAATAAGCAGACAAGAAATTCAGCATTGGGGTGTCTTATGCCCAACGCACCGCATGAACCGGTGGCAGGGTTCCACTCACCAGTTTCCATGCATCGCCGGAATTTTCGCTGACCCAGACGTTTCCCGTGGTTGAGCCCATGGCCAGTTTTTTGCCCGTTTCATCCAACGCGAGCCCATGCCGGAACACCAAATCATAAGCGTTTTTCTGCGGCAGGCCTTTTTTCAGGCTCTTGAACGTTTTGCCGCCATCTTTAGTTCTCGTCACCACCAAGGCGCCGCCGACTGGAATGCGCTTTTCGTCTTTGATGCCTGGCACAAACCATGCGGTTTTGGCATCCTCGGGGTGAACCGCCACCGCGAAGCCAAAGGATGAGGGTTTGGCTTTGACTTCCGTCCAATTTTTTCCATCATTCACAGATTTGAAAATGCCGGCGTGGTGTTGCACCCAGAATTTTTCTGGCTCACCTGCACATTGCACCATCATATGCGGGTCTTGCGCATCAGGCTCATCAGCACCGGGCCCATCGCCGAATTTCATGCCATGCGCCGATTGCGCCCATGATTTGCCGCCATCAGCTGTGGCCCAAACGCCGCCGCATGAAATGGCCACGCGTACAGAGTCTGGGCTGCGCGGATCAACACATATCGAATGAATGCCTGGAATATCGGCACCGCCGCCCAACCATTTGTTTCGGTCAGGGTGGCGCCATAGGCTTTCCATCAGTTCCCACGTCTTGCCTTTGTCGTTCGAGCGGAAAAGTCCGCCCGGCATCGTGCCAGCCCAGACGGTGCCTTTTTGTTTCGGGCCGCCTATTTCCAGCGCCCAAATGAGTTGGTTTGTCCATTTCACATCATTGCCCCAGCCGTCTTTATCCTCCAGCCCTTCGGGCTTTTCCGGATATTTCGGCGAAGCTATTTCCACCCACTTTTTCTTGCCCTTATCACGGCGGTGAAGTTTGATGCCGAAGTGGCCATGGTTGAGTGCTGCATAGTCTGTGCCATCACGCGGATCATGCAACGCCAGAGTTACGTTATCGCCCAAGAAATGCGCGTCTTTTATCGCCCAGCCCATGCCGCGCTTGGCCAGTTCAAACAATCCTTTGCGCGTTGATACCATAATTCGCTTTTGCATTTTATCCTCCCGATAAAGCCTGCATCACCCAGATTTCAGATTTTGGTTGCACAGCATCTTTGAATGTTTGCAAATCTTTGATGGCAACACCATCCACAAGAACGCGCATATGTTTGCGCAAATGGCCTTGATCATCCAGTACATAGGTTTTCAGTCGTTCATTCTTGGCGAATGCCTGAGTGAGGGCTTGATGAATGGTGTCTGCCGATACTTCAACTGTGCGGCAATCCACATGCCGTCTTAAATTTGAAGTGAATTGGACTTTGGCCATGCCTCACTTTATCATGAGTTTTCAAAACAGGAAATGACAACAGATGAAAGCAAAAATTACGTGGCTCAACGGCCGTGCCTTTGTGGCGGAATCTGGCTCTGGCCATGCTGTGGTCATTGACGGTGCGCCAGAAAGCGGTGGTCGCAACATCGGGGTGCGGCCCATGGAAATGATGCTGATGGGGCTTGGTGGATGTACGGCATTTGATGTGGTGATGATCCTTGAGAAATCCCGCGAAAAAGTAACGGCTTGCGAAGTGACCCTTGAGGCAGAGCGGGCGACCGAAGACCCGAAGGTCTTTACCAAGGTAAAGTTGATTTACACCTTGAGGGGTGAGAATTTAAAGCCTGCAGCAGTGGAGCGCGCCATCAAGCTCTCGGAAGAAAAATATTGTTCGGCTTCCAAAATGTTTGAGAAGACCGCAACGTTAGAGCATGAGTGGCATATCGCGTGAGCCGCAATAAAGCGCTGCTCTTTGACATCCCAAACGCTGACCTTGGCCCTGGGGCCCTTGCTCGTTGGCTCTATTGTGTTTGTTGGTCAGGTGCTGGTGGTATTAACCGTGCAACGACAAAAGCTTAATTAATTATTGCCAAGCTGTAACATTATGGTCATGTTCAATCTCTAGCGAGGGCCCGAGAAAAAGAGGCACCGCTGACGAACGTGGGAAGAGAACATGAAATCACCTAAACACGGTGCCGCGCCAGTGACTAAAGATGGCGCAAAGCCAGTTGATGTGGCCAAAGCCGCAGAAGGCCTTTGGGCAGCTTTGTTGCAAGGCAGCGCCATGGCCAAAATTGAACAGCTAGCGGGCCCCGCACTGTTGTCAGTGCACTAATTTTCAAAACTTGACGGAGATAACCCAGCCACCCATATAGAAGGCTCTTGATGGAGGGCTTTTTACATGCGCGTTTTTAAATTTGTTATTCTAGGCTTGGTGGCGATGACCCTTGCTGGTTGTGGCATCAATAATATTCCGACCTATGACCAAGCCATGAAGGCAAAATGGGGCCAGGTTGAAAATGAATATCAGCGCCGCGCTGATTTAGTGCCCAATTTAGTCGAAACTGTAAAAGGCTATGCCGCACAGGAAAAAGATGTGCTGACCGCTGTGACGGAAGCGCGTTCACGCGCCACCTCCATTCAACTCTCGCCGGAGATTGTGAACAACCCTGAAGAATTTGCCAAATATCAAGCGGCGCAGGGTCAGCTTTCACAGGCTTTGGGCAAGCTGCTTTCGATCACTGAAAATTATCCGGATCTGAAATCAAACCAAAACTTCTTGGCTTTACAGTCTCAGCTTGAGGGCACTGAAAACCGCGTCACCATAGCGCGTAAAGATTATATTGAAGCGGCGCAGACCTATAACACTGAGCTTGTTACCTTCCCCGGCAGGCTGTGGGCTTCAACAATGTATTCGAGTTATAAGCCAGCGGCCACATTCGCGGCTGATGCAGGCAGTGACAAAGCACCGAAGGTTGATTTCAACAAGCCGAAATCATGAGCTGAATAGATATGCGCAGCATCAGAGCCTTTATTATTGCCGCCATCACCGTTTTGATGGCAGCTTCGGCTTTTGCTGCGCCTAACTTTCCAGCTTTAAGCGAGCAGGTGGTTGACCAAGCCCATATTCTAACGCCAGACCAAGTGACTATGCTGACCAATAAATTGGCCACTTACCAACAGCAAAGTGGGCACCAAGTTGCTATTGCCACAGTGAGCTCACTCGAAGGCTTGGATATCCGCGATTATGGCTATCAGTTAGGTCGTGTCTGGGCCCTTGGGCAAAAAGGCAAAGATGACGGCGTGTTGGTTCTCGTTGCACCCAACGAACACAAAACCTCCATTGAAGTTGGTTATGGCCTTGAAGGCGATCTCACCGATGCCACCTCCAGTGTCATTATCAGCCGTGCCATGCTGCCTAAGTTTCGCATAGGTGATTATTTCGGCGGACTTTGGGCAGGCGCGGACGACATTGCCAAAGTGGTGGGTGGTCAAGGCGCAGATATTGTGCAAGCGGGCCAGCAGCAAGCCGCGGCTGCGCAAAGTGGCAGTCAAACCGGCAATTTGGGCATGGGCATTTTCTTCATCATTTTCTTTTTCGTGGTTTTGATCATAGTGTTTAATGCCTCGCGCGGTGGCGGGATTTACCGCAGTGGCGGTGGCGGCTTTGGCAGTGGCGGCGGCTTTGGCAGTGGCGGTGGATTTAGCGGCGGGGGCGGCTTTTCCGGCGGCGGCGGTAGCTTTGGCGGCGGCGGCGCATCGGGGGGTTGGTGACGCATTTTATGGGCCATGATCTTTCGCAGGCTGAGCGCCAAAAAGTGACGCTCGCCATCGGTGCTGCTGAGGCGCACACGACTGGCGAAATCGTCGTGGTGGCGGCGCACGCCAGCGATGATTACATTCATGTACCCATTCACATCGCTACGGGTTTTTCGCTGGCTGTGCCTTCGGCTTTGTGGCTGTGGCAACTGACACATCCATGGGATGGCGCTTTCAGTTGGGGCTGGCTGTTTGGCATTCAGCTTGTGGTGTTTATAGTTGTGGCGTTAGCACTGAGCCTGCCTAGCATCCGCCGTTTTATCACGCCCATGCGCCTTAAACGCAAATATGCCCACCGCAACGCGGCGGCGCAATTTCTCGCCACAAATATCGCGGCAACGGAGCAGCGAACCGGCGTATTGATTTTTGTTTCACTGTTGGAACGTTATGTTGAGGTTATCGGCGATGAGGCGATTGCAGCGAAACTTAGTGCAAGCGATTGGCAGAAGATCATTGATGAGATGCTACATTTGCTGAAAGACAAACAAGCCTGTGATGCGTTGGTTCTTGGGGTGCAACATGCGGGTGCCTTATTGGCCAAGCACTTCCCGGCCAAGTCGCATGTGAAGAATGAACTGCCGAATAGGTTTATCGTTTTAGGTTGAACTAACTTCCCGATTACCCGCGCGTCTGCATTAAAGTTATTGTGATTTGAGCCAGCGCCGACTGCGTATTAGAAACGCAGATTGAAGGAGTTTTCAAATGACATTTCAGGATGCCGTCGCGCACCAACCGCTTTGGGTGCGTTTGTGGTTAGATTGGTTGTTGTTTGGGGTGGTTGCCCTGCCGCTTGCGCTGTTTATTTGGAAGCAAAGTCGCGAGGTCGCGCTGGCAGCATTGATTGCGAATATTCCGGCTGGCCTAGGGACGGCTTGGATTTATCACTACATGGGGTATGTGAAGCTTTTGGGGCTGGCACACATCATTTTTTGGACGCCGCTTGCTGTTTATCTTTACATGCAAATCAAGCGCAGCGACCTGCCGAATTGGCCCAGATGGATTGTCATCGTGGCGTTAGCCACAATCGCAATTTCTTTGGCCTTCGATTATAGTGATGCACTGCGTTATCTGTTAGGTGAAAGAACGGCGACATTTTCTCCATTAGCGAATTAAAAGCTAACATCGGCCCTTTGAACTTCCAGGGCAATCACACTTTCGATGTTTTAACGCCCGTTTCTGCTAGCATTTTGTTGTCCGCTGACGTTAATCTGGGTTTGCACAGCAACATGGATTTGCTATTGAGCTGCCACTCATGCTGGATCAAAGTCGAAAAATGACGCAAAGACCGCTTTCTCCTCACTTACAAATTTATCGTCCGATGCTGTCGACCACCATGTCGATCCTGCACCGCATTACTGGCCTTGGGCTGGTTTTGGGCGTTGCGGGCCTCGTCTGGTGGTTAAGTGCTGCTGCCACATCTGACGCCTATTTCGCCCTGGTTCAGGGCTTTTTTTATGGCTGGTTTGGCAGGCTGATGTTGTTCGGCATGACTTGGGCTTTGATCCATCATATGCTGGGCGGGTTTCGTCATTTTCTGTGGGACACAGGCCACGGCTTTGACCTGAACAAAGTTGAATGGCTGGTGCGGGCCAATATCATTGGCTCGGTGGTTTTGACTTTAGCGTTATGGGCCATTGCTTATGGGGTGCGCGGATGAGCATGGAAACTGAACTTAAAAAAGTGCGCGGGCTTGGTGCCGCTCATAATGGCACGCAACATTTTTTCATGCAGCGGGCTACAGCCATCGCCAATGTGCCTCTCACGCTTTATCTGCTTTATTTCGTGATCGCGCATATTGGCACAGGGCGAGACACGGTTGTGGCTTCGGTCAAGAATCCATTCGCGGCTTTGGCTTTGTGTTTGGCACTGATCTCAATCTGCTGGCATATGAAACTGGGCCTGCAAATGGTGATTGAAGATTATGTGCATGGCAATGGCGCCAAGCTTGCCTGCCTGATCCTGAATATATTTTTCGCCTTTGGTCTTAGTGGCCTTGGTGTGTTTGCAATTTTGAAAATGAGCTTTGGTGTTTGATGACTGCTTATCCGATTACTGACCATACCTTTGATGTTGTTGTGGTGGGCGCTGGTGGCTCTGGTCTTCGCGCCGCATTGGCCGCGTCGCAATCCGGGCTGAAAACCGCCTGCATCTCAAAAGTTTTCCCAACGCGCTCACACACTGTTGCGGCGCAGGGCGGCATTGCGGCATCACTTTCTAACATGGGGCCTGATTCATGGCAGTGGCATATGTATGATACGGTGAAGGGCGCTGACTGGTTGGGCGACCAAGATGCTATTGAATATCTGGTGCGCCATGCGCCCACTGCGGTTTACGAATTAGAACATTACGGCATGCCATTTTCGCGCACTGAAGAGGGCAAGATCTATCAACGCCCTTTCGGCGGCATGA
>PLXI01000293.1 GCA_003151375.1 Hyphomicrobiales bacterium | reverse complement strand
GAATATCGGCGGCCCCGGCCACAAAATCTGAGAACAGTGGATCTATCATCACAGTGCGGTCTGTAGGGAACACATAGCCAATGGCATGAGCGCGCCCCGTTGCCAGCCTGCGCGCATGTGCATTGGGGCGATAACCCAAATGTGCTGCTTCTTCGGCTACACGCCTGCGCGTGGCTTCGCCCACTTCCGGATAGCCATTCAAAGCGCGGCTTACTGTCGTTTGCGACAAGCCCAAGTGTTTTGCCAATTCTTTGAGATTCATTGTGAAATTCTTGAGTGACTCACCAAAGCGCTTTCAAATGTATGACAATTGCGCCTGGCAACACTAAGGCGATTTTGCGAGCTCGGGCAAGAACTATCTTGATTTCAAGTTTTTTCTTGACGTTTTTTTGCGCTGTGATAGCGTTTTGGTTCTCAAAGCGGTTTGGGAAACTTGCGAGTTTTAAAAAAGCGAGATTCTAAATTGCTGGTTCTGGGAGGAACGTATTGGGGGATCATGTGCTTTCTCGGCATTTGACCCGTCTTTTTGTCACCCTCCTGGCGATGAGACTAATCAACCCTTTGGAGGATACCCAATGAAAATCAAAACCGCGCTCGCAACAGCCCTGATGGGCATGAGCTTTATGGCCGCTTCTGCCATGGCCGTGGATCTGAATATGGTTTCTGGCGCAACCGGCGGCGATCTTGCTTTTGCACAAGCCAAACTCGCTGATTTTGCCAAGGACACCGGCATCAATGTGAAGCTCGTTCCAATGCCATCATCCACCACCGACCAGTTCGGCCAATACAAGCTCTGGCTGGCAGCAGGCAATGCCGACATCGACATCTATCAAACCGACGTAATCTGGGCTCCACAGCTGGCTGACCAGTTAGTTGACTTGACCGCTGCTGCTAAAGACGTGGCCAAAGATCATTTCCCATCCATTATTGAATCACAAACGGTGAACGGCAAACTTGTAGCACTTCCATTCTTTACGGATGCGCCAGCGCTTTATTATCGCAAAGACCTCTTGGACAAGTATAAGCTCACTCCACCTAAGACTTGGGACGAAATGGCCAAAGCTGCCAAGACAGTTATGGACGGCGAAAAGAACGCTGACCTGCAAGGCTTCGTATTTCAAGGCAATGCCTATGAAGGCTTGACCTGCGACGCATTGGAATGGGTAAAGTCTAACGGGGGTGGCCAGATTGTTGAGCCAGATGGAAAGATATCAATCAACAATCCAAAAGCGGCAGCTGCATTAGACCGCGCCAAGAGCTGGATCGGCACGATTTCTCCTAAGGGCGTTCTCGCCTATCAAGAAGAAGAAAGCCGTGGCGTTTGGCAATCTGGCAACTCAGTGTTCATGCGCAATTGGCCTTATGCTTTTGCTCTTGGCAACAAGGACGACTCAAAAATCAAGGACAAGTTTGACGTCGTTCCTCTGCCATCAGGCGGCGACGGTACCACCTCTGCTGCAACACTGGGCGGCTGGAACCTTGCTGTTTCGAAGTATTCAAAGCACCAAGCTGAAGCTATCAAGGCCATTATGTTCTTGGCCTCGGCCCAGACTCAGAAGGCAAATGCCCTCGAGCAGACCCACTTGCCAACCATTGTGTCGGTCTATGACGATGCAGACGTGAAGGCCAAGCAACCAGTATTGGTGAAATGGAAAGATGTGTTCTTGGCAGCAGTGCCACGTCCATCGGCACCAACCAAGACGAAGTATAACGAGGTCTCGAACGACTTCTGGACTGCTGTGCATGACTCGCTTTCGGGCAATGGCACATCTGCCGACAATTTGAAGGCACTTGAAGCCAAACTCACTGAACTTAAGGGCGACGGCTGGAAATAACAGCTAGCTCTAAATTCCCGCAGGCGGTCGTCCTTCACTGCCTGCGGGTTTTATTTCTGATTGTTCGGGGGCACTATTTGTGCAAGCTTAATCAAAAAATCGGTGGGCGGGGATCATGAGCAACCTAACTGAAAATCAAAAGCCCATTCGCAATGAATTGCAAGCGGGGCGTGTTCGCTCTGCGTGGATTTTTCTTTCGCCAATGATTGTTGTGCTGCTGATTGTGGCCGCGTGGCCGCTTTCGCGTTCAGTTTGGTTTTCACTCACTGACGCATCGTTGCTTCATCTCTATGACGCCAAATACATTGGCTTCAAAAACTATTTCAAGGTGCTCCATACCGACAGCGGCGAAACGCTTTATTTTGGCGTGTTGATGGACAAGGCCTGGTGGAACGCAGTATGGAACACATTGCGTTTTGGCGTTACTTCAGTGGTCCTTGAAACTGCGCTCGGCATGGCTGTGGCGCTCGTTTTAAATGCCAACTTCAAGGGCCGAGGGTTTGTGCGCGCTGCAATTCTCATTCCGTGGGCTATTCCAACAGTAGTTTCCGCAAAAATGTGGGGCTGGATGCTCAATGACCAATTGGGCATCGTCAATGACATGTTGATTAAGCTCGGTCTTATTCATGAAAAAATCGCGTGGGCTGCAGATGCTAATTATTCGATGATTGCAGTTGTAGGCGTGGATACTTGGAAAACTGTTCCCTTCATGGCACTGCTCATTTTGGCTGGCCTGCAAATGGTACCAGGTGATGTTTATGAAGCCGCAGAGATTGATGGCGTTCACCCTGTAAAGGTGTTCTTCAAAGTGACATTGCCATTGGTTTTGCCTGCCTTGATGGTGGCGGTGATCTTCCGCATGATGGATGCTTTGCGCATTTTCGATCTAGTTTACATCCTCACGCCAAACTCTTCGCAAACCAAAACCATGTCAGTAATCGCGCGCGAAAACTTGTTTGATTTTGACAAGTTTGCTTATGGCTCTGCTGAATCCACATTGCTGTTTTTGTTCTTATTAGTGGTGGTAACACTCTATATCAAACTCGGCCGCGTGAACCTTGACGGAGGCGTACAATGACCCCTGCGTGGATTAAAAACACTGCGTTTTACGCATTCGTTGTGTTCATTGTTTTGCAGGCGGTGTTTCCGTTCTATTACGCCATAGTCACTAGCTTCAAAACGGGCGCAGAAATATTTGAGATTTCATATTACCCCAGAACCTTTCATCTGGACAATTATTATAGCGTGTTGTTCAGCGGAAATGGCTCCTTCCTGCGTAACATATGGAATTCAGTTTGGGTGTCCACGATCACAGTGATTGTGGCACTCTTCATCGCGGTAACTGCATCCTATGCACTCTCTCGCGTGCGCTTTCGCGGCCGCTCATTGATGCTGATGACAATTTTATGTGTATCAATGTTCCCACAAGTTGCCGTTCTCGCTGGCTTGTTCGAAGTTGTAAGAGCTTTGGGCCTTTACAACACTGATTGGTCACTGATTTTCTCCTACACTATTTTCACCTTGCCCTTCACCGTTTGGGTTTTGACAACCTTTATGCGTGATCTGCCCATTGAGCTTGAAGAAGCTGCGATTGTGGACGGCGCAACACCGTGGGTCATCGTCAGTAAAATCTTTATGCCATTGATGTGGCCAGCGTTGGTGACCACTGGCTTGCTGGCTTTTATCGCGGCATGGAATGAATATCTATATGCCCTGACTTTTACTGCTTCAAACGATGCAGCTCGCACCGTGCCCGTGGGCATTGCTTTGCTGTCAGGCAATTCAGAACATGAAATTCCGTGGGGGCCAATCATGGCGGCATCTGTCATCGTCACAGTTCCACTAATCGCCCTCGTTCTCATTTTCCAACGTAAGATTATTGCTGGCCTCACTGCCGGCGGTGTGAAGGGTTAATCATGGCCAGTATCTCAATCAAAAATCTCAAAAAGTCTTTCGGTGCCGTCAACGTCATCAAAGGCGTTGATCTCGAAATCAAATCGGGGGAGTTCATGGTGTTTGTCGGCCCATCGGGCTGCGGCAAATCCACCATGTTGCGTCTGATTGCCGGACTTGAAGATATCACCTCAGGCACCATGGAATTTGATGGTCAGTTGGTAAATGCTTTAGCCCCATCTAAACGCGGTATCGCCATGGTGTTCCAGTCTTACGCGCTTTATCCGCATATGACGGTATTTCAAAACATGGCCTTCGGCATGAAGCTTGCAAAAAACAACAAGGACGAAATCAAAACCCGTGTTGAGAAAGCCGCAGCACTTTTGCAAATCACCCCATATTTAGAGCGCCTGCCTAAGCAACTTTCAGGCGGCCAACGTCAGCGCGTTGCCATCGGCCGCGCCATTGTACGTGATCCAAAAGTGTTTTTGTTTGACGAGCCTTTGTCGAATTTGGATGCAGCATTGCGCGTGGCCACGCGCTTGGAAATCGCCAAACTTCATCACTCAATGAACAACGTCACGATGGTCTACGTGACGCATGACCAAGTTGAAGCCATGACCTTGGCGGACCGCATTTGCGTGTTGCGCGATGGTTATATTGAGCAAGTGGGCACGCCGTTGGAGCTTTATGAAAAGCCCGCCAATATCTTTGTGGCTGGCTTTATCGGTTCACCCAAAATGAATTTAATGAAGGGAAAATTCGCGTCGCCCTACAAAGCCAACACCATTGGGGTGCGCTCTGAACATTTGCAATTTGTCAGCAAAGATGGCTGGGCAGGCAAGGTGATCCATGCGGAAACACTGGGTTCAGACTCCTATGTCTTCGTTGACATCGGCACTGAGGAACCAGTCATTGTGCGTGAAAGCGGCACCACCAAACACACCGTTGGCTCCAAGGTTCAAATTGCACCCTTGAAAGGCGAGGTTCATTTGTTTAACGAGCAAGGCAATTCAATCTAAATTAGTGAGGCAGTTATGACCATTCGCGTATTGATCTGGCACGAACATCGCCACGAACAAACCAACAAGCTTGTCCAAAGACTTTATCCAAAGGGTATGGACGGTGCTTTGAAAAAGGGCTTCGCCGGTCATAAAGAATTCAAAGTTGATACAGCACGCCTTGATGATGACGCCGAACATGGCCTGAGCCAGAAGCGCTTGAACGAAACAGATGTGCTGATCTGGTGGGGTCATGCCGCACATGGCGATGTTAAAGATCATATCGTCGAACGTGTAGCCAAGCGCGTGTATGAAGGCATGGGCCTGATTGTTTTGCACTCTGGTCATTATTCTAAAATCTTCAAACGGCTAATGGGCACACCATGTTCATTGAAGTGGCGTGAGGCGGGCGAGAATGAACGTGTTTGGATCATTAATCCAAACCATCCGATTGCTGAAGGCCTGCCAGAGCAAATCTTCATTGAACACGAGGAAATGTATGGTGAACCATTCTCAATTCCTGAGCCACTTGAAACCGTTATGATTTCTTGGTTTGAAGGTGGTGAGGTGTTCCGCTCTGGTGTGACTTACCGCCGTGGCGCTGGCAACGTTTTCTATTTCCGCCCCGGCCATGAAGCTTATCCCACCTATCACAACAAGCAGGTGTTACAGGTGATCCGCAATGCGACGCGCTGGGCTTACAATCCAGCCAAACCATGGAAGGGTATTCACCCAGCTCCAAATGTGCCACATGATAAGGCCCCAGTGCCACTGAAGGTAAAAGGCCCAACGCTTCA
Source organism: Hyphomicrobiales bacterium (assembly GCA_003151375.1). Classification (GTDB taxonomy): domain Bacteria; phylum Pseudomonadota; class Alphaproteobacteria; order Rhizobiales; family Aestuariivirgaceae; genus Aestuariivirga. Next base: position 28,901 of record PLXI01000293.1, on the reverse strand, counting down.
TGCACCGGGCGAAGAAGGATTTAAATAATGGCTCTGTATAAAAAGGCATCTGGCAAAATTCGTCTTCTGGTTCTCGGCACGGGCGGCATGGCGCAAGCTCATGCAACGGCCTTTGCTGCTGATCCGCGCTGCGAATTGGTGGCCACAGTTGATGTGGTGCCCGGTCGTGCAGCTGAGTTTGCCAAGCAATTCGGCATCAAGAAACATTTCACTGATCTGGATAAGGCCATCGCTTGGGGCCAGTTTGATGCAGCAGCCAATGTTACGCCCGATTCAATCCACTACCCCACCACGATGAAATTGCTCGCCGCCAAGAAGCACGTATTTTGCGAAAAGCCTTTAGCTGAGAATTTTGCGTTGGCTGACGAAATGGCAACCACGGCAGATAAGCACAAGCTCATCAATATGGTGAACTTGACCTATCGCAACGTGGCCGCGCTTCATGCTGCCAAGAAAATTGTTGAAGCTGGTGAGTTGGGCGAAATCCGTCACGTGGAAGCCAGCTACCGCCAAAGCTGGCTCGTGGGAAATCACTGGGGTAACTGGGATAAAGAAGACAAATGGTTGTGGCGTCTTTCTGAAAAGCATGGCTCTAAGGGTGTGCTCGGCGATGTTGGCATTCACATCTTGGATTTCACCACATTCTGCGTGGGCATGATGCCGGTCTCAATACAGGCCAAACTCAAAACCTTCCACAAGGCACCCGGCGACAAGATCGGCAAATATGATTTGGATGCAAATGACTCGGCTTCCATGACGGTGGAATTCGAGAATGGTGCCATGGGCATTATTCACGCCAGCCGCTTCATGACAGGTTATGGCAACACGCTGCGCCTTCATGTGTTCGGCAACAAAGGTGCATTAGAAATCTCCAACGATCATGATCTCACGACGCTACGCAAATGCATCGGCGAGGATGTGCACACCCAAGCTTGGCGTGACGTGGTGCGCACTGAAGCTGGCCCCACCAATTATCACAAGTTCATTACGGCTGTGGTGGACAAGAAAAACGGCGAGCCCGATTTTCGTCGTGCCGCTGATCTGCAAAAGATCTTGGACCTATGTTATTCGCCTGAAGCTTCATACGCGGCAAAGGTATAGCGCTCGTCTTCTCTCGTTTTATGAGAAAGGACGACCCGCTTTCGCAGGGATGAGGGCATGGAGGTATCCCTTCGTCGCACCGCACGCTGCTTTCTCTACTTCGTGGCGAAGGTGAAGCTGCCCGAAGGACAGATGAGGGCTCTTACATTACTTAATCCACAACAACGGAGTGGTTCAGTCACCTGCAACCGAAAAAGAGTTTAGAGAAAAAAGTTCTCCATTATTTCCGTTCACATCAGACACGATCCAAGTAATTTTATAAAATTGTTCACCTTCAACAATCGTATCAGCCAAATCGACTTTGATTGTAATTTTTTGTACGCTTGAACCAATATTCGCCGGCTTGATTTCTAGGGGACAATCCTCGATGACTTTAGCAAGAAGCCAAAGAAATTTTGTCCAGCCGTCTTTAACGCAATTGACCGCTGGCAGTGAATGTTGTTTCAGAAACGTGTCGAGCTCACGCCGAAACAAACTCATTCCGAATATTCGTTCTATCTCCTGCCGAAGATTGTCTGGCAAATCTTTAAAGATTACACCTTTTTGTAGCTGAACATTCACGTCGTCAAATAGCTTCAAAATTTTCTGTGCTGGTTTTCTGTCCATCCTAGTGTGAAGCGCCCAGTCACAATGGAAATTTAGATGGAGATAGTCATCGCTTGGGTAGATCTCTAACAACTTACGGATTTGAACCATCAAATAAACCGCTTCGGCTTCAGTGTTTACGCCTTTGACGATTTGATCGGATATTTTTTGACGGATGTCAGGTACCATTACGACGTTCTCTTCACCCGCAACCTGTACGCATGTAGCAATGGCTCGGTATAACCATTTGGCTGTTCAACGCCCTTGAACACCAGATCACAAGCCGCTTGGAATGCGAGTGACTTTTCAAAATCGGCAGCCATCGGTTGGTAAGCCTTATCTCCTGCATTTTGTTTATCAACCACAGTGGCCATTCGCTTTAACGTCTCCATGACTTGCGCAGGCGAGCACACGCCATGGCGCAACCAGTTAGCCATATGCTGCGATGAAATGCGCAGCGTGGCGCGGTCTTCCATCAAGTTCACATTGTCGATGTCTGGCACCTTGGAACAACCCACACCCTGATCCACCCAGCGCACCACATAGCCCAACAAGCCTTGGGCATTGTTATCAAGCTCACGCTGAATATCGTCAGGGGTCCAATTTGGACGGTGCACCACTGGCACAGAAAGAATATCATCCAGCTTGGCAAAGGGACGCTTCTTCAATGCTTTTTGCACATCGAACACATTCACTTTGGTGTAATGCGTGGCATGTAACGTGGCGGCAGTGGGTGAGGGCACCCAAGCGGTGTTGGCACCCGCTCTTGGATGAGCGATTTTCTGCGCCAGCATATCTGCCATTTTATCTGGCATGGCCCACATGCCTTTGCCGATTTGCGCATGGCCAGGTAGGCCCAGTCTCAGTCCGTTGTCCACATTCCAATTTTCGTAAGCTTGAATCCAAGTCGCGGCTTTCATGTCGCCTTTGCGCAGCATAGGGCCGAGTTCCATTGAAGTGTGAATTTCATCGCCGGTGCGATCCAAGAATCCAGTATTGATAAACACGATGCGGGATTTCGCGGCGCGGATGCATTCCTTAAGGTTCACCGTGGTTCGGCGCTCTTCATCCATAATGCCAATTTTGAGTGTGTTTGCTTTCATGCCCAAGGCTTTTTCAACACGCGCAAAAAGCGTACATGCAAAAGCCACTTCCTCTGGCCCATGCATCTTGGGCTTAACAATATACATACTGCCTTTGCGTGAATTGGCTTTGCGCTTGAGATCATGTTTGGCGATCAGCGCCGTCACCATACAATCCATAATGCCTTCGGGGATTTCGCTGCCATCATTTAATGTGATGGCCGGGTTAGTCATTAGATGCCCCACATTGCGCACCAGCATCAGCGAACGGCCATGTAGACTGAAGCTCTTGCCAGTGGCAGATTTATATTTGCGATCTGCATTCAGCTTGCGCGTGAAAATCTTGCCACCTTTGTTGATGTCTTCAGAAAGGTCGCCTTTCATCAGACCCAGCCAATTGCGATAAACCTGCACCTTGTCTTCGGCATCAACCGCCGCGACGGAATCTTCGCAATCCATAATCGTGGTGAGGGCCGATTCCATCTGCACATCTGAAATGCCCAAAATATCGGTTTTGCCGATCAGTGAAGTGCTGTCGAAAATCACTTCGATGTGCAATCCGTTTTTAGAAAATAGAATACTGTTCCGCCCAACACCCTTGCCCAGATATTGTTTGCGTGACTTTAACAGCGCTGGTGTGAAACTTGTGATCGTTGCCCAACCGCCTTTTTTGAGCGGCACGGCCTCATCCAAAAAACTGCGTACCCAAGCAATCACTTTGGCACCATGGGTCGCGTCATAGCCACCGGGCGCAGCCTTTCCCAATGCATCAGTTCCATACAGGGCATCATAAAGTGAGCCCCAACGCGCATTTGCAGCATTAAGAGCAAAGCGGGCGTTGGATACTGGCACCACCAATTGCGGGCCAGCGATCTTGGCAATTTCCACATCCACATTTTTGGTGGAAACTTTGAAGCCTTTGCCTTCCGGCACAATATAACCAATCTTGCGTAAAAAAGCTTGATAGACTTTAGGTTCTACTGCACCCTGATGGGCGCGGTTCCATGCATCAATCTGCGCCTGAAATGCATCACGCTTTTTCAGAAGCGCGCGGTTGATAGGCGCAAGCTCATGAACGATGGCCGAGAAAGATTTCCAGAACGCCGCTGGCTTAACGCCTGTGTCGGGCAGGGCTTCCCCCTCAACAAAGCTGACTAACTGGTCATCAACATTCAGGCCATTTTTTATCATTGTTCTCTCCGAGCTCTCAGCACCACTCTTAGTCAAATTCGCGGCAAATGAAAACTGCCTCGCGGCAGGTGACGTTTTAGAGCGCAAGCCACAAGGCATTTGCGTGAAATATTCAATACATGAGAAGGCTGAAGATCGCCCTCGCGCCCTTGAGGTTCTTGGTGGTATAGCAGCGGCCCACAGCTAAGAAGTGAAAGCAGGCCTTGCAGCATTTAACGCCAAAAAGAAAAATTAGCCTCGTCATTTTTGATTGTGATGGTGTGTTGGTGGATAGCGAACTGCTAAGTGCCAGCGTGTTGACTCAATTGATGATGGAACGCGGCCTGCCGATTGATGCCGAAATTTTTCGCAGCGAATTCCTTGGTCGCAGTTTTGCAACAGCTTCAAAGCGTTATGAACATCGTTTGGGCATCAGCTTTCCTGACGATTTCAATATGGAATATCGCAGCAGGCTTCTCACACAAATGAAGGGCAATTTGCATGCTATGCCGGGCGTTGAAAGTGTTTTGCGGGCTATGAAAGTTTCATTCTGCCTAGCAACCAGCTCCAGCCCGCAGCGGCTCTCTGTGTCTATGGCAGAAAGTGGTTTAAAAGAATTCTTTGAGGGACGTAGCTTTACTGCATCAGAAGTAAAACATGGAAAGCCAGCACCAGATTTGATGCTACATGCCGCCAGGCAAATGGGCGTGGCTTCGGACTTTTGTCTCGTGATTGAAGATAGTGAAATGGGCTTGCGGGCCGCTGCTGCTGCCGAAATGGAGGCTTGGCGCTTTACAGGTGGCGGGCATTTGAAAGAGGCGGATGTGTTGCCATCTGATATCACCCCGGCACGGGTGCTTGACTCTATGTCTGCCTTGTTGAATGCCTTGCGTGAAATAGGAATTGCTGAATGAAACGTGCACCTGAGCCAGAGAATGATCGCCTTGATGATGCTGCGAGGGCCGGGTGGCTCTATTATATCGCTGGCAACACGCAAGATGAGATTGCCAAGAAGCTTGGCGTGTCGCGGCAAACGGCACAACGGCTGGTTTCACTTTCCATCTCACAGAAACTTATCAAGGTGCGGCTGGATCATCCTCTGGCCACATGCTTGGAATTAGCCAGCCGTCTTCGTGACAAATATGAGTTAGAATTTATGGAAGTGGTGCCCACTGATCCACAATCTTCCTCAGACACTGTGGGGATAGCGGAGGCTGCGGCAGCGGTTCTTGAAAAAGCGCTGGATTCACAGCATCCCATCATTGTGGCTTTCGGCACTGGGCGCACTTTGCGTGCAATGGCAGAGCAAGTCAGCCCAATGGATTGCCCACAGCACAAAATTGTGTCGCTCGTCGGCAATATTGCCCCGGATGGTTCAGCTTCAATTTTCGACGTGGCCAGTCGTATCGGTGACCGCGTACGCGCCCCATATTATCCGATGCCTTTGCCGGTGATTGCAGCAACGGTGCCCGAGAAAAATCTGCTCATAGCGCAGAAATCGCTGCGCAATATTGTGGATTTGGCGGAACTCGCCGAATTGACTTTTGTTGGCATCGGCACGATCGACAACGATGCCGCATTGTTGCGCGACGGCTTTGTTAAGGCCGAGGAAATTCGCTCTCTCATGCGCTCGGGGGCAGTTGGTGAAATTACTGGCTGGGCTTTTGACGCAAGCGGTAACCTGATTGATGGTTTGACCAACGATCGCGTTCTAAGCGTTCCTTTACAGCGCCCTGCCAAACGTCGGGTGATTGGCGTTTCCATGGCCCTGTCGCGACTTAAGGCGATTAAAGGAGCGCTTGTTGGTCACTTGGTAAATGGCCTGATTACCAATGAGGTTATGGCCACTTCGCTATTGCAAAAGTAGAATTGGTGCACTGCAGCGGCGAATCCTGCTTGACCTTGCACCGGATTCAGGCTGAACATATGCCCGTTGGATGGGCAATCGCCCAGACCTATTGGGAGGATTTCATGAAGAAAATTGTAACAGGCGTCGTCGGCGCCTTTGCGCTTGCCATGATGGCAGGAACGGCCTTGGCCGATGACACGACATTAACAATCGCCACCGTGAACAACGGCGATATGACTCGCATGCAAAAATACACGGATGATTTCACCACTGCCAACCCTGGCATCAAGTTGAACTGGGTGACATTGGAAGAAAATGATCTGCGCGAAAAAGTCACCAAGGATATTGCCACCAAGGGCGGTCAGTATGACGTGATCACCATCGGCATGTATGAAGCACCAATTTGGGGCGGCTCAGGCAAGCTATTGGAACTCAACGCGCTCGATGATCCGAAGGATTTCTTGGCCGCTGATGTCAACGGCCTGTCTGCTAAAGGCAAGCTCTGGGCAGCACCATTCTACGGTGAAAGCTCTATGATCATGTACCGCAAGGACTTGGTCGAGAAGTCCGGCCTGAAAATGGCCGATGCACCAAACTGGACTGACACGCGCGCGCTTGCCAAGAAGATGACTGACCGTGCCGCTGGAATCAACGGCATCTGCTTGCGCGGCAAAGCTGGCTGGGGTGAAAATATGGCCTTCTTGACTGCCATGTCGAACGCCTTTGGCGCTCGTTGGTTTGACGAGAAGTGGCATCCACAATTCGACCAACCAGAGTGGAAGAACACGCTGCAATTTTACATCGATATGATGAATGAATCGGGCCCACAAGGCGCTTCAGGCAACGGCTTCTCTGAAAACTTGGCCCTGATGCAAACTGGCAAGTGCGGCATGTGGATTGACGCAACGGTTGCTGCTTCTTTCGTATCCGATCCTAAGGCTTCGCAAGTTGCCGACAAGATGGCTTACGCCTTGGCACCTGACAATGGCATGGGCAAGCGCTCAAACTGGCTGTGGGCTTGGGCGCTCGCAGTTCCAGCTGGTACAAAGAAAGCTGAAGCTGCCCAGAAGTTCGTAGGTTGGGCGACCTCGAAGCACTATACTGAATTGGTTGCAGCCAAAGAAGGCTGGGCCAATGTTCCTCCTGGCACGCGTGCTTCGCTTTATGCCAATCCAGAATATGCCAAGGTTCCATTTGCCAAGATGACCCTGGATTCCATGAACTCGGCTGATCCATTGCATCCAACTGTTAAGCCAGTGCCTTACACTGGCGTGCAGTTCGCTTCGATCCCTGAGTTTGCTGGCATAGCATCGAAAGTGGGCGATTTGTTCTCGCAGGCTCTCGCTGGTCAAATCAAGGTTGACGATGCCCTGAAGCAAGCTCAGGACTATTCTACCGCTGAAATGACCAAGGCTGGTTATATAAAGTAAGAATAGACTCGTGGCGGCCATCTCCTCTGCTGGCCGCCATAGGGTTCTCCCGCGCCATCTTCCGTGCGTCTTGCAGGGCTTGACAGTTGGCCAAATCTGTTAGGCACATGGGGATGGCGTTTTTTTGTTTCTGATAATTTCAATTTCACATGAGGCGGCCACATGGCGACAAGCCACGCACAAAAAGTAGGGCGATGGGCACTAGCTCCTTCACTGGCTGCCCTCACAGTTTGGGCCTTTGTGCCTTTGGCCATCGCGATTTACTTCGCCTTCCTGCGCTATAATTTGCAAAGCGACAACACGGGTTGGTTTGGCCTCAACAATTTCTACTATTTCGTCAACGATCCTTATTTTTATAAAGATTTATTCAACACCGTGGCTTTGGTGCTTTCGGTTCTGGCCATTACCATCGTTGGGGGCACTGGCTTGGCTATTCTGTTGGATCAACCGTTCTGGGGACGAGGCATCGTACGTGTCCTGATGATATCGCCGTTCTTCATTATGCCCACGGTGTCTTCCCTTGTGTGGAAGAACCTGCTGATGCATCCAGTGTTTGGGCTTTTTGCAGCTATTCAAAGATTCTTCGGGGCGTCCCACGTGTTGGATTGGTTTGGCACGGTGCCGTTACTTTCAGTTATCATCATCGTATCATGGCAATGGCTGCCTTACGCCGCACTCATTTTGCTCACCGCGCTGCAATCGCTTGATCTTGAACAAAAAGATGCATCGATGATGGACGGTGCAGGGCCTGTTTCGTTTTTCCGTTACATCGTACTGCCACATCTGTCGCGTCCAATCACGGTGGTGATCCTGATTGAAACGATCTTTCTACTCAACGTTTTTGCAGAGATCAAAGTGACATCGGTTGGTGGTTTTGCTGGCAACCTCACCTATTTGGTCGCGTCTCAACTGAATGAAGCAACTGATATTGGTGAAGCTGCCGCAGGCGGTCTGATAGCAGTGGTTCTGGCTAATTTGGTTTCAATCTTTCTCGTCCGCATTGTCGGCAAAAATTTGGGGACATAGATCATGGCAATCAAAATATCCGCACGCCGCCAAATAGCCTTCACAATTATTGCTTGGACGATTGGCATTCTTATGTTCTTCCCGATTTTATGGACGGCCATTGCCGCCTTTAAAACTGAAAGCGACGCCTATACCCTGCCGCAGAATTTCCTCACTACACCATGGACAATGGAAAACTTCGCCATCGTACAAGCACGGTCCAACTATCTACTTTATATACGCAATACTGTTGTGATCGCTTTTGTCTCCACCATTTTGGGCTTGCTCTTTGCCGTTCCTGCGGCGTGGTCTATGGCCTTTGCGCCTGTCACTCAATCCACAATTAAATGGAGTGGATGGCGTTGGCTTGCTACTATTCTGGGTACTGCCTTTGTGGTGGGCCTATTCCTCTACGCTTTGGGTTGGGATTTAACCAACCGTGCATCCATAGGCTTCCTCGCCCTGGTCATTGTTATTGTTCCGGCGGCCCTTTGGGTGTTCAGCCGCAACACGTCAGACTCTCTGCTGTGGATGCTTTCAACCAAAATGATGCCGCCTGCAGGCGCTCTCATCCCTATCTATCTCATTTTCAATCGCAACGGCTTGGTGTTCAAGGATTGGGGTTGGATTGATCTTTCCGATTATAACATCATGGATTCATTTTGGGGAATGGTTCCGCTGATGATGCTACTTAATTTGCCGATCATCATCTGGATGCTATTCACCTATTTCAAAGAAATTCCAGTCGAAATTCTCGAAGCCGCCCGCATGGATGGCGCTTCACTCTGGGCCGAGCTGACCAAAATTCTCACGCCTATGGCCGTACCGGGCATTGTTTCAACCTGCCTGCTTAATCTAATTCTGGCTTGGAATGAGGCCTTCTGGACGCTCAATCTTACTAACAAATATGCTGCCCCTCTAAGCTTTTTCATCTCAGAATATTCAAGCCCTGAGGGGCAGTTCTGGGCCAAGCTTTCGGCGGCGTCAATCATGGCCATTGCCCCAATAATGGTGGTGGGCTGGTTCTCACAACGCCAGCTGGTACGCGGCCTTACATTCGGAGCAGTGAAATAATATGGGCAAGATCAAACTCAATAAAGTGCGCAAGGCCTTCGGTGAAGCTGTGATTATTCCCGGTGCTGACCTCGAAATTAAAGAAGGCGAATTTATCGTTTTCGTTGGCCCATCAGGCTGCGGCAAATCCACACTTTTGCGGCTAATTGCTGGTTTAGAAGATCTCACATCTGGGAAAATCGAAATCGATGGCCGCGATGTGACGGATACCGCCCCTGGTTCGCGCGGGTTGGCCATGGTGTTCCAATCTTATGCGCTTTATCCGCATATGAGTGTGCGCAACAACATCGCTTTCCCATTGAAGATGGCGAAAATGCCACAAACGGAAATTGATGCAAAGATTGCCAAAGCCGCGAAAACTTTGAACCTCACGGATTATCTTGATCGCAAACCAGGTCAACTTTCGGGTGGCCAACGCCAACGTGTTGCCATAGGACGCGCCATTGTGCGCTCGCCACAAGGTTTCTTATTTGATGAACCGCTTTCCAATCTTGATGCGGCACTGCGCGTCAACATGCGCCTTGAGATTATGCAGTTGCATCAAGACCTGAAGGCCACGATGGTTTATGTCACCCACGATCAGGTCGAAGCCATGACCATGGCTGACCGGATTGTGGTTTTGAATCGTGGCAATATTGAACAAGTTGGCACACCCTTAGAACTTTACAATAAGCCCAATTCACTGTTTGTGGCGGGCTTTATCGGTTCACCAAAAATGAATTTTGTTGAAGGAAATACAATTGGCGTACGCCCAGAACATCTCGATATTTCAGATAAAAAAGGTGAATGGCAAGGCACGGTGAAACTTTCTGAACATTTAGGCTCTGACACATTCCTGCATGTGGATGGTGGCAAGCGTGGCCAGCTCACGGTTCGCGCCACAGGCGAAAGCCAATTTGGTCCTGGCAACAAAATTTGGATGACGCCACAAAAGGGACGTCTCCACCACTTTGATGCACAAGGCCGGGCTACAAAATAATGACGAAGCTCTCTCTGGCGAATTTGCCGGTTATCGCAAAAACGCTTCAAGTTCCGAAATATAAGCGCTCTGATCTCAAGCCCGGCATATTGCATTTTGGTGTCGGTAATTTTCACCGCGCCCATTTGGCGGTTTATCTTGATGATCTATTCAACAAGGGCCTCAATCATGATTGGGCTTTAATCGGAACTGGGGTCATGGCCTTTGACGACAAGGTGAGGGCCACATTAGCTGCACAAGACTATTTGACCACCGTGGTGGAGCAAGACAATGAAATGTCCTCGGCGCATATCACTGGTGCAATGATCGATTTCATCTCACCCAATGATAAGAACGCTATTCTCGCCAAGCTAGTTGATCCGGCTATTCGGATTGTTTCGATGACGATCACTGAAGGTGGCTATTTCATTGACCCTGCTACGCAGAAGTTTGATCCTTCCCATCCTGCTATCGCCAAAGATGTCACAAACCCAGCTGATCCTGCCACTGTCTTTGGTTATATAGTTGCGGGTTTGAAGGCGCGCAAAGACAATGGCATGATGCCTTTCACAGTGATGTCTTGCGATAATGTGCCGCATAATGGTGTTGTAACGGCCAACGCTGTCATCGGCGTTGCCCGCTTATCAGACAGTGTCTTGGCCGAATGGATTGCGCGCAACGTTGCTTTTCCCAACGCGATGGTTGACCGCATCACGCCAGCAACCGGAGACCGCGAGCGCAAAATTACCGCTGAGCGGTTTGGCGTCGATGATGCTTGGCCCGTGTTCTGCGAAGAATTCAAGCAATGGGTTGTGGAGGATAATTTTCCATTGGGTCGCCCACAGTGGGAAGAAGTTGGCGTACAATTCGTGAAGGATGTCACGCCGTGGGAACACATGAAAATTCGCATCCTCAACGGCGGTCATGCCGTCATCGCCTATATCAGCGGGCTAATGGATATACACTTTGTTCATGACGCGATGCAAAATCCGCTCATCAAGGCTTACTTGAAAAAAGTAACTGACGATGAAATTCGCCCCACCGTAGATTCCGTGCCCGGCACTGATTTGGCGGAATATCAAAAACTTATTGAGCGGCGCTTCTCAAATCGAAAAATTGCAGACACAATTCGAAGGCTTTGCCTTGATGGCTCCAACCGTCAACCAAAGTTCATTGTTCCTCCAATTGCTGATCTCATGAAGGCGGGCAAATCCATCAACGGCCTAGCTTTGGAATCGGCACTTTGGTGCCGCTACTGCTTTGGTACAACTGATTCGGGCAAGGTGATTGAACCCAATGATCCCAACTGGGATGTGCTGCAGGCCAAAGCAAAACTGGCCAAAGACGATCCGCAAGTCTGGCTCGATATGAGCGATATTTATGGTGATGTGGGTCGGCATCCAGAAATGAAGAAATGGTTTGCGTATTACTTGAACGCCGTTTGGAAAAATGGCGCAGAGACAGTTGTGCGTTCTTATCTCGCGCAGTGAATTGACATCAAAGCCAGCCTCGCCCACAAGGCGCGCACCATGGCCTCATTGCTTCTCAATCTGCAAAAAATAGTCCTCACTTTTGGCGGCCAACCCGTATTGGACGGTGCTGAATTGATGTTACATGAAGCTGAACGCATCAGTCTTGTGGGGCGCAATGGCTCTGGCAAATCGACGCTTTTGAAGATTGCAGCGGGCTTGACGCAAGCTGATGGTGGTTCACGGTTTCTTCAGCCCGGCACGACGGTGCGTTATCTGCCGCAAGAACCTGATTTCGCGGGGTTCAACACGGTGCAGGATTATGTGGAAGCTGGGCTTGGCCCAACTGATGATCCTTACCGCGCCCGCCATTACATGAATGAGCTTGGCCTTAGCGGACATGAGAGCCCGGCTCAACTTTCTGGAGGTGAATCGCGCCGTGCTGCACTGGCGCGAACACTGGCACCAGCACCTGATATTCTATTATTGGATGAACCCACCAATCATCTCGATCTACCTGCNNTTTCTTGAAGCACTATCCAATGCTACCATCTGGCTCGACCGCGGCACCACGCGAAAATTAAATCGTGGCTTTGCGCATTTTGAAGAATGGCGCGATAAATTGTTAGCCGAAGAGGAAATCGATCAGCAGAAATTAGCACAACGCATTGCCACTGAAGAACATTGGATGCGTTATGGTGTAACCGCGCGGCGGAAGCGCAACGTGCGGCGTGTTGAATTACTTGGTAGTCTTCGCAACGAAAGAAGAGAATATGTCGGCCAGCAAGGCATGGTGAAACTCGCTGCCTCATCTGGCGATGTTTCTGGCAAATTGGTTTTTGAAGCAGAAAAACTTTCAAAATCTTTTGATCAGCGCGCGATTGTGGCGAATCTCGATTTGCTACTTCTTCGCGGCGATAGGTTAGCTATTGTGGGCCCCAATGGTGCCGGCAAGACCACCTTGATAAATCTTATCACCGGTGTGTTGGAGGCCGATAGCGGACGGGTGAAACGCGGCACCAATTTGCAAGTTGTAACTTTGGATCAATCACGTGACAGTTTATCGCCCGATGATTTGGTGCAAGATGTGATAACCGCCGGGCGCGGCCAATCTGTTACCATCAATGGTGAAACAAAACACGTTGTCACTTATATGCGCGATTTTTTATTCCGCCCCGAACAGGCCAGAACGCCCGTCTCGGTGCTCTCTGGTGGCGAACGCGCACGACTTATTTTGGCGCGTGAGTTGGCCAAGCCATCAAATGTTTTGGTATTGGACGAACCAACCAATGATCTTGATTTGGAAACCTTGGACTTATTGCAAGAATTACTTGCCGATTATGAAGGCACAGTTTTGTTAGTCAGTCATGACCGCGATTTTCTTGACAAACTCGCCACCTCGGTTTTGATGTTTGAGGACGATGGCAAGTGGATTGAATTTGCGGGCGGCTATACTGACATGCTAGCCCAACGCGGCGATGGTGTTACTGCTCGCAAGACCAAACCTGACGTGAAAGCCAAATCTGATACGCTCAAAACTCCATCCATGCCGAAAGCGAAGCGTAAACTTTCTTTCCACGAAAAATATGCACTGGATAATCTCCCGTCAAAAATTGAAAAGCTAAAATTGGAACTCGTTAAATTGGAAGTTGATTTGGCTGATCCATCACTATTTGTGCGCGATGCTGTCAAGTTTGAAAAAATATCGGGTCGGCACAAAAGTGCGGCAGATGAACTTTCCGCTTCAGAAGATCAATGGTTGGAATTGGAAATGCTGCGCGAAGAACTTGAAGGCTGAATTTCAAGCTTGACTTGTTATTTTATAACAGCCTATAGGATGTTATAACATAACAACAATAGAAATTTATGTCATGCAAATTATCCGTGCGCATTCCGGTGATGGAGAAATTCTAAAAGTTCTCTCAATCCACAAAGGCCCCATGTCTGCTTACGATATTCTGGGTGAATTACGTCACAAAGGGGCGGGCACAATTAAAGCCCCCACCCAAGTTTACCGTGCCTTAGAACGTTTGATGAAGGATGGTGAAGTTCACCGTGTGGCTGCTCTCAATGCTTTCGTGCGTTGCTCCTGCACACATTCTGGCAGTGCAGCTGGGTTTATCGTCTGCACCGATTGTGGAACGGTGAAAGAATTTGATGCTAAGGTCGCCACACTTCCGCGCGCCGCGCCCAAAGGTTTCGCAGTTGAGCCCGCCAATTATGAGATCAGCGGCACCTGCCAGGATTGCCAAAAGCGAGCCAGTAAATGAAGTTGAAATTGATTTCATTCACGGCTCTTGGCTTGGGTGCCAGACTGGTTTGGGCCGCCGCGGCACTCAGTGTTTTGTGGCTTTCAATCTATTTGGCTTTGCGTTGAATCATGGCTTCATTCCGGCTTGAAAATCTTACGCTCGGTTATGATGGCCATCCAGCGGTGCATCATTTGAATGGTGAATTTGCGACGGGCTCTCTCACTGCTGTGTTAGGTCCAAATGGCGCGGGAAAATCTACTTTATTGAAGGCTTTGGCTGGCTTGCTTAAGCCGATAACGGGAACAATTTTACGCAAGAAAGATGATGCGAAAGAAATTGCTTATTTGCCGCAAGCTTCAGAAGTCGATCGCACTTTTCCAGTATCAGTTAGAGACTTGGTGGCCACCGGATTATTTCAACGCCGCGGGCTTTTTGCAGCGCAAACCAAGCAAGATGAGAGTGCCATTGCGCAAGCATTGAATGACGTGGGCCTCAATGGCTTCGCCGCGCGAGGGCTAGACACGCTTTCGGGCGGTCAATTTCAACGCACTCTCTTTGCGCGGGTGATTTTGCAAGATGCCAAGACCATTTTGTTGGATGAACCTTTTTCGGCCGTTGACTCAAAAACCACGGATGATTTGTTGAAGATCATCGCCCATTGGCAAAGTGAGGGCCGCACAATTGTTGCGGTTTTGCATGATGAGGAACTCGTTCGCCGCCATTTTCCTGAAACCTTATTACTGGCGCGTGAACCTTTGGGCTGGGGTGCGACGGCACAAGTTTTGACCAAGTCAAATCTCCTGCGCGCGCGCCACATTCATGAAGCTTGGGACGAGGCCGCGGAAGATTGTGAAAGAGATGAGCATGACCACCATCATTGACTTTCTCTTTGGTCCGTTCATTGATTTTGCTTTCATGCGCCATGCTCTGGTGGGTTCGGCCGTTTTGGCAGCAGGCGCTTGCNNGCTGGTTGGATCAGCCGCATTAGCAGTGGGCGCTTGCCCTGTGGGTGTGTTCCTGATGTTGCGGCGTATGAGCCTTGCTGGTGATGCTCTATCTCACGCTATTTTGCCGGGTGTGGCTTTGGGCTTTTTTGTAAGTGGCCTTAGCCTTGTGCCGATGGCGCTTGGCGGTTTAGTGGCGGGCCTGATTGTGGCGCTTCTTTCTGGCCTAGTGGCGCGGGCCACAGTGCAAAAGGAAGATGCCAGTCTGGCTGCGTTTTATCTGGCGTCTCTGGCGCTTGGCGTGACGTTAATTTCATTGCGCGGCAACAGTATTGATCTCACTCAAATTTTGTTCGGTACTGTTTTGGCATTGGACCGTCAAAGCCTGTTGATGATTGGCGCTGTGGCTTCCATCACACTGGTCACCCTTGCCGTGTTGTGGCGCGCCCTTGTGTTGGAATGTCTTGACCCAACTTTCTTGCGCACTGTGAGTGGTACGGGGCCTCTCGCCCATGCGGTTTTTCTTGTTCTTGTGGTGCTTAATCTTGTGGGTGGGTTTCAGGCCTTGGGCACATTGCTTTGCGTTGGTCTGATGATGTTGCCAGCCGCTGCGGCGCGCTTTTGGGCCAAGCGCCTTGAAGCCCTGTGCCTAATCGCCATGGCCATTGGTATTGTTTCTTGTTGGATAGGCCTGTTGGTGTCTTATCATCTCAATCTCGCTTCTGGCGCGGCCATCGTATTGGTTGCTGGCTTGTTTTATCTCGCCTCACTCATATTTTCACCGCGCGGATTGTTTGGCCGCAAGCCGCCCCGCGCCCAACATAAAGGAGCCTGAAATGATTAGAACTCTTGCATTTGCATTAGCACTTTCAGCGAGTGGCGCGGCCTCGGCCGCACCGGTCAAAGCCGTGGCCAGCATAACCATCATTGCTGATATGGTGCATGAAGTGGGTGGCGACTTGGTAGAGGTTCAATCCATCGTTGGCCCCAATGGCGATGCCCATTCTTATGAGGCAAAGCCACAGGATTCCAAAACACTGAACGAATCGCAAATTGTTTTTATAAATGGCCTGGGCTTAGATCCTTGGATCGAAAAATTGACCACTTCCAGCGGTTTCAAAGGCCCTCTAGTGGTGGTGACAAAAGGCATTAAAACTCACCAGTTTGATGAAGATGGCAAGCAGGTGACTGACCCTCACGCGTGGCAAGACTTGTCCAATGGCCAAATTTATGTAACCAATATCGCCAAAGCACTGTGCGAAGTGGACACCGCAGATTGTGCGAGTTTCAATGACAATGCCACGGCGTATAAGGCAAAGCTGGCGGCACTCGATGCAGACATAAAAGCAAAATTTGCCGCCCTGCCTGCAGCCAACAGACAGGTTATCACAACCCATGATGCCTTTGGCTATTTTGCAAAAGCCTATGGTCTGCGTTTTTTGGCACCTGAAGGCTTTGCAACCGAGGCAGAACCTTCGGCTGCCGCAATTGCCAAGCTGGTGCGCCAAATCAAGCACGATAACATCACGGCACTATTTTTTGAAAACATGTCGGACAACCGCGTAATTGAGGCAATAGCGGCTGAAACTGGTGTACGCGCTGGCCCACCGCTTTATGCCGACGCTTTGTCAAATCCTGACGAACCGGGTGCCACTTATTTGGCGATGTTTAAATATAATACAGATACGCTTTTGAAGGCCCTTGCCGGAAAATAGCCATCATTTCCCGCGACTGCTTGCGGTGCAGAGGCCACTATGGTCAAAGCGAAGTGAGCATGCGCGGGAAAATCACAACTTTTCTAGGATTTGTTAGTGGGCTAATCATCTGGTCGGCTGCGGCTTTAGCACATCCGCACCAATGGATTGATATGCGTTCGCAGCTCATTGTGTCTGACGATGGCATGATCACCGGTGTGCGCGTAGAATGGAAAATGGACAAGGGATACACGCTTGAGGCCTTAGACGGTTTGCAGAATACCGCCGATGGAAATTATTCTGCCGCAGATTTGCAGGCATTGACTGAAGAAAATCTCGACGCACTGAAAGACTATGGCTATTTTGTCTACTTCCGTTCTAACGACGAAAAACAGCCAATTGGTAAAGCCTTCGACGGGCTCCAAACTTACGATCCGAAAGATAGGCGTTTAACTTTGCTGTTTTCTGTGTCGCTGGAAAAGCCACTAGACCCGCGTCAAGGTCCGGTGACGCTGAAAATTTATGATCCAGAATATTTTATTGATTTCGGCTATGTTGATAGCAAGCCCATTCTGATTTCAAAACCTTTATCGAAAGACTGTTCGGCCTCTCTCATGCCCATTCCAAAAGATAGTCAACTGGAAGATACCCGCATGATGCTGGCCTCCAAGGACAAGGCTTGGAAACCCGGTGAAGATGAGGACTATGGAGGCTTGTTTGCCCAGCCTGTTGAGGTTAAATGCGCACCATGAAATGGCTGGTTGTTTTATTGAGTGTGATCTTTTTCTGCGCCATTGAAGCTGCGCCAATTTACGCTCAAACAACCACGCCGACGGCCCAAACCAAAACCTTTGATAAGCGCCGCCTGATGGTGCAACCACGCAACGCCGATGGCACAGTTACCCCGCCGCCATTCCTAGATGATCCCGTTCTTTGGGTGCGCGATGAACAGCAGAATTTTTATGGTGCCATGTCTAAGTCCATGCGCGCGATGGACAGTGAAGGTTTTTCGGCAGCATTGACCTTGATGTTGCTCAGCCTTGGCTATGGGGTGTTCCATGCCGCTGGGCCAGGCCATGGCAAGGCAGTCGTTTCGGGTTGGCTATTGGCCACGGAAACTCAGCTTAGGCGCGGCATTCTGGTGGCCTTCATGAGTGCCATGCTTCAGGCTGCTGTTGCAGTGGTGTTGGTGAGCGCAGTATTGCTTTTGGTTTCAGGTGCTGCTGCAGCGGCCAAAGACATGGTGGGCTGGCTGGAAGTTGCCAGTTTTGCAATGATAGCAGCTGTGGGGGCTTATGTGCTCTGGGGTGGTATCAAAGCTTTCCCATTGAAGCATAAGACAGCAACACTTGACCATCATTTTGAAATTGTGAATCCGTTGCCCACAAGCCATTCTCACGATCATGTTCACGGGCCAGACTGTGGCCACGCCCACGCGCCAAACGCAAAGGAAGTGGATGGCGATTGGTCTTGGAAACGCGCTGCCACACTTTCTTTTGCCGTGGGCCTGCGCCCCTGCACGGGAGCGATTTTGGTTTTGCTTTTTGCTTATAGTCTGGGGATCTATTGGGCAGGCGTGGTTAGCACTTTTGTTATGGGTTTTGGCACCTTCCTCACTGTCTCTGCTGTGGCCGCACTTGCAGTCTATTCCAAACAGCTTGCCCAGCGTTATACGGCACATGACAGTCGCTGGACGGCATGGCTTAATTTTGCTTTGCGTTTTGGTGGTGGATTAGTAATTCTGTTTTTTGCTGTGGTATTAATGATCGCCTCTTGGCAAGGCATGGGTGACAGTGGATTTTGAGGAATGAATAAGCAAAGCCCCTTCACGCTTTCGGCCTGTGCTGAAATGCTTTGGCGCGACAAGCCCATTGAATGGCGCTGCGCCAAACTCAAGGACCTTGGCTTTGAAGTCGGTTTGTGGAATTGGCCGCAACATGATCTGGCCAAGCTCGAAAAATCTGGCGCAAAATTCTCGATCATGAATGGCTTTCTGCGGGGCGGCCTAGCGGATGACGAAGGTGCTGCAGAACTTATCAAAACGGCGCGTGAAACCGTACAAGTGGCCAAGCGCCTGAACGTTGCCCGGCTCAATCTGCTTGGCACGGTCCTTGGGGATCGTGGCCTGCCAACTCAGCCCGTTGAAGTTGTCACTGGTGCCATGTGGCTAAAAGCGCGCGACACGCTGTGTCGAATAGTTGAACTGGCTGAGCAGGAAAACGTCACCTTCACGCTGGAAAATCTTAATTTGCTAGTGGATCACCCGGGCGTGCCGTTTGCGGGCGCTGAAGACACTTTAGCATTGGTGTCGAGCATCAACCATCCACGTCTGCGCCTCAACCTTGATCTTTATCACGTGCAGATCGGCCAAGGCAATTTGATAGAAATGTGCAAGCGCTGCCTGCCGTGGATAGGCGAAATTCAGGTTGCTGATGTTCCGGGCCGCATGGAGCCAGGTACGGGTGAGATCAACTATTCTGGCGTAGCAAGGGCTCTGTTGGGCATGGGCTATAAAGGCCCAGTTTGCATGGAGGCTTATGCTTCGGGCGATCCGCTGCAAGCTCTTGAAAGTTTCCGCCAAGTTTTCACGCCATAACCTTGCCTTGAGCGCGAAATTGCGGGACACCGCTTTAAACGCCCGACAGTGGCTGACATTCGTGCCAACCAAGAAATTGGCAATTCAGAGCGGAGAAATAGATTATGATCAGATTCGGTGTGATCGGTGCTGGCCGTATTGGCAAGGTGCATTCAGCAACCATCGACGTAAACCCCAAGGCAAAGCTGGCCTACATTACTGATGCCATGCCGCAAGCAGCAAGCGACCTTGCTGCCAAATATGGTGCCAAGGTGGCCTCGGTTGATGAGATCATGAAGGCCAAAGACGTAGATGCGGTATTGATTGGCTCACCCACGGGTTTTCATGCGGAACAAATTCAAGCCGCCTCCAATGCCGGCAAGTCCATCATGTGCGAAAAGCCAGTTTCGATGAAAGTTTCAACCATCGAGGAAACCTTGAAAGTGGTTGATAAAAATAAATCCACTTTGATGATCGGTTTTAATCGCCGCTTTGATCCTAATTTCGCTGAACTGGAAAAGATCATTCGCCGTGGAGACATTGGAGCTGTTGAAATGTGCACTGTGATCAGCCGCGATCCATCTCCGCCACCGGCTGAATATGTCAAAGGCTCAGGCGGCATTTTCGCTGACATGATGATCCATGATTTTGACATGGCGCGGTTTTTGGTGGGCGAAGAATTTGTGGTGGTGAGCGCATTGGGTGCGGCTTTGGTCGATAAGGCCATTGGCGAGGCTGGCGATGCCGATACTGCCGCCGTGCAAATGCAAACGGCTTCAAGCAAAATCGCGGTCATCACCAATTCGCGCCGCGCCACCTATGGCTATGATCAGCGGATGGAAGTGCATGGTTCAAAGGGCATGGTGCACGCCAAGAATATTCACAACACCACTGTCGAAGTGTTGAGCGACAAGGGCTACCGCGCTGATCCGATCCAGAACTTTTTCTTAGAACGTTATGGCGCGGCCTATGCCAATGAACTGAATGCCTTCATCACTGCGGTGGAGACTGGCAACCGCGATCCCAAGCCCAACGGCTTTGATGGTTTGCAGGCCCAAAAGCTGGCCGAAGCTGCTACGCAAAGCTGGAAGACTGGCAAACCGGTGAAAGTGGCGTAACTGGTAGGCTTCTAAGCAAAGCTCAAATTGAACTTATAGCTATTCAGAATATTAGCGGATACGCTTCTCGTTACGATCAAAAAGGCGCACGTCAGCCGGATTGAACCTCACAGTCATTTGACCTTTTGCATGCGTCTGTGGAATGCGTTGCTCCGCCACGATAGTCTCACCGCTAATGACTTTGCCATGGAGATAAGATGTCGAGCCAAGTTGTTCAACGACATCGGTTGTAACGGGCAGCGCAACTCCACCCACCGCTTCAAGATGTTCTGGGCGGATACCGAAACTTACTTTCTCTCCCGTATCAATAGATGAGACGATGGGCACCTCGACCTCGACATCACAAACTGAAAAGCGACGGCCCCCAAGCGCAGTTGCGGTCAAAAAATTCATGCGAGGCGAGCCGATGAAACCGGCCACAAAGGCATTATCAGGATCGTTGTAAAGCGTCAGCGGCGCACCAACTTGCTCGACCCGCCCGGCACGCAGCACTACGATCTTATCAGCCAGTGTCAGCGCCTCGGTCTGGTCATGGGTGACATAGACCATAGTGTTTCCCAGCATGCTATGAAGTTTGGCAATCTCGACGCGCATCTGAACGCGAAGTTCAGCGTCTAGATTCGACAGCGGCTCATCGAATAGAAACACCTTAGGGTCGCGCACAATAGCGCGGCCGATCGCAACACGCTGCCGCTGGCCGCCAGAAAGTTGCGCCGGCCTTCGTGAGAGTAATTCCGTAAGTTGTAGAACACTTGCTGCACGACCAACACGTTCGGCTATTTCGGCCTTGGGTCGCCTTGCCACACGCAACCCAAAACTCAAGTTCTGGGCAACAGTCATGTGTGGATAGAGAGCGTAGGACTGGAAGACCATCGCTAACCCACGTTTTGCGGGCTCGACATGGGACACATTTTGTTCGCCGACGTAAACTTCGCCGCTGGTCAGATCTTCAAGCCCAGCGATAATACGTAAGAGCGTAGATTTGCCGCAGCCTGACGGGCCAACGAAAACCGTAAATTCGCCATCCTCGAGTGACAATGAAATATCATGGATGACCTCAGTCGATCCAAAGCTTTTGCGAATGTTGCGGAGTTCGATTTTTGACACGTAACTATCCTTTCACGGCGCCGCTGGTCATTCCGCTCAAGATAAAACGCTGCCCTGCCAGATAAATGATTAGCACTGGCAAGATAGTCAGCAGGATGTCAGCAGAAACTAAATTCCAACTTTGTTTGTATTGGCCAAAGAAGTTATAGACGGCGAGAGTCATCGGCCAATTTGCGCTACTATTGAGATAGTACAGCGGCATAATGAAATCGTTCCAAGTATTGAGGAAACTGAGAATTCCCGTTGTCACCAGAACCGGGGTCAATAGAGGCATGATGACACTGAAGAAAATGCTCACGGGTCCGCATCCATCCATTGTTGCCGCCTCGTCCAACTCACGCGGGATTGACTCAACAAAACCGTAAATCAGAAAGATCGCAAATGGCAATTGCAGTGTGGCATAAAGTATGATGATGCCTGGTTTGGTGTTGATCAGATGGGTGATCTGCATGATTTTCGTCAATGTGAAGAAATTGATCGGCAGTGCAATCCCCATGATCAGGAACAAGTAAATGAAGCGATTGAACCGCGTGCGCTGGCGTGACAGCACGAAGGCGGCCATGGCAGCAAAGAGTGTGGCGATGATAGATGCACTAGAGGCATAGAGCATACTGTTGAGAAAGCTCGTCGTCAGCCTACCTTGTTCGATAACAGTTGCAAAATTCTCCAGGTGCAATTCGTTCGGAAACTCAATACCCATTGAGCTTGACTGCGCCGAAGATTTTAATGCGTTTACGCAAATAAGATAAACCGGGATGATTGCAATCAAGCTGGCAATAATTGCCAAGAGATGTGCGGCAATACTTCGGAAGGTTCTTCTATGTGCCATAGTTTTGCCCTTACTGCTGAACTGGCTTTGGCTCTAGGAGGCGAATGACCCCATAACCAGCAATCAGGAGGATAACGAAAAGTATGCTTGAAAGCGCTGTTCCCAAGCCATATTGGCCTTGAGAAAACGCCTTAAAAATGCCGGTCTGAAGCACTTCAGTGGCATAGCCGGGCCCGCCATTGGTCGTTGCATAAATGATGTCGAAAATTCTGAGTCCGTAGAGCATGTTTAGAACAGTTACGATCGATAGCGCAGGCATCAGCAAAGGCAATGTTATGAACCAGAAACGCCACCAGCCATTGGCCCCGTCGACCTTTGCCGCTTCATAATAATCTTTTGGAATAGTTTGCAGGCCTGCCAATAAAATCACCATGATGTAGCCAACACCCTTCCAGCTATCGACAAACATAATTGAATAAAGCGCAATATGGGGATCCACCAGCCAAGACATCGCGATCACATCAAGGCCGATGGCGCGCAAGAAGGTATTGAACAAGCCAGTCGCAGGATTGAGGATCGAACGGAACATGAGACCCACCACCAACATCGGCAGAACCACGGGTACATAGATCATGACACGGTAGAGGTTGACGAATTTCTTGACGCCTTCGTTCAGCAATAGCGCCAAGGCCAGTCCAACAACGGTTTTGATAATGATGGTTATGATGGTGAAAAGGAAGGTGTTTGAGAAATATCCTAGATAGTGTTCGCCGGGCGTGAAAATTTTAACAAAGTTTTTCAAGCCAACGAAATTGACTTCGTCTGAATAGCTGCTCCAGTCGGTGAATGCATAGATGATGCCTCCCAGGCTGGGCAAAATAAAGAACACGCCGTACAAAACGAGTGCCGGCGCGGCAAAGGAAATTGGATATCGACTGCGGAATTTCATCGTTGAACCAAATTTTAATACCGGGTCCCAACCCATTATGATTGGGGCCCGATGTTTTATTTAATGCGGGCCGAGCTTAAGCCCAAGTTGTTGCTCATTTCCAATTTGGATCTTTCGCCGCCTGGGCAAAGTCTGACCGACGTTTATCAACGTTGGTAAGCACGTCAGCGGGAGATTCGGTGCCAGTAAACATGGCCGTTACATCCTTGCCTATATCCATCCATTGCGCGTTCACGTAGTTGATCTGCGTTTGATAAACGACACCACGCGCATCTTTATGGGCATCCATGAAGGCTTGCAGTTCAGGCGAAAACTTTGTCTTCACACCTGGGAAAGGCAGCGTGAAGAACTGTGGTTCGCTGTCAAGGTAGGTTTGCAGGTTTTCAGGCTTCGTCAAGAAATCCAAATATTGTTTGGCCTCAGCAACATGCTTGGAACCCGAGTAGATGAAGTGGGTAGGTCCCGCAGGATTGATGTTGAGGAGTTGGTTATCAGCCAACGGCATAACAAATACGCCCCAGTCATCAGGACTGATATTGGGGTAGTCTTTATGCAAGTCTTGAGGGAAAGCGCTTTGGGCCATGAACATGGCAATCTTGCCATCCGACATTGCCTTGGTGCGATCGGCAAACGTATCAGACAGAGCATTTTTGCCAAAGAAGCCAAGATCAAACATTTCCTTGAGCTCTGTCAGGTCTGTCAACATGGTCTTATCGTCGGCAAACTTTTCTTTGTTGGTATTGAGTTTATCGGCAAGACCCGGGGTAGCCTGTTCATAGCGCGGTCCCAACTCAGGGAACCAAAGCACATGATGCCAGCCATCTGAAACCGGTTCATAAAGTGGCTGAACACCTCCGTCCTTCAACTTTTGGCAAAGTGCTTTGAATTCTGCATAGGTCTTAGGTGGTTCAAGGCCAAATTTTTTAAACGTCGCCTTGTTATAATTCACCACCCAAACATAGCCGAGCGTATCCCAATAGGTGAGGCCGTAAAGTTTGCCCTTCACGGTCGATTGCGCCGCAACGATCGGGTCTTCCTGTTTGGCCCATGGCTCATTTGAAAGATCGACAGCGTTCTTCTCAACATTATAGTTCAATGTCAGATCGGTAACGCCGCTTTGCCCCCCGAAAAGATCAGTAGCCTCGCCGGTGTTGAGCTTTGTCTTCAATACATTGAAGTATTGATCGGCAGGTACGATCTGGAAGTCGATGGCAATGCCCGTTTGCTCTTCGAACTTCTTGGCGAGTTGGCGTTCGCCATCCTTAATCCAATTTGCATCGACTTGATAAGTAAGTGTCACTTTTGCATCGGCGAACGCGGTGCTAGCACCGAGTCCGGCGACAGTTATTGCCGCAACTGCGACAAAGCTTTTCAGAAATACCTTTTTCATGTTGTTTCCTCCATCATGTTATTTAGGTTTTTGTTGAACTCCATCCCCGGGTCTTGGCGTGATTTTCGCGTCAACTACACGTGGATTGAAGGGTGGGGCGCCAAGCTGATCGCGCGATAGAACGTTGGGGCGAGACCATTCAAGGCGAGTTTTTTCAGATAGGACAAGGCCATGGCCCATTCGGTCCGGTGCAAATGCCCAGCCATCACGGATAACCACTGGTTGATCAACGAGATGATCGAAATTCTGGAACGAATATTCCAGCCACTCGACTTCTGGCAGGGCGCAAGCCATGTGCACGCCGACTTCCAGAAATGTGTTACCCAAGCTAACCGGAATTCCCAATTCCGCAGCCAGCCAACCAATGCGCATCACGTCGGTGACTTGGCCGTGAACGTTAAGAATATCGGTGCCGCCAGCCATCATCAGTTGCCGTTTTCCGGCAGCGTTGAGGTATTCTCCGGAATTGATCAGAGTCCAAGGTGCGGCTTGCCGCAACATGCGCAGTCCGTCAAAGTCATCACGCAATATGGGGTCTTCCGCCCATAGGAGATCAAAACCTGCATCACGAATCTTGGTGAGTTTGACCAGAGCTTCCTTGGCACCCCAAGCTTCGTTGGCATCGATCATCACCAATGCGCCGGGACGAACTGCTTTTGATAAAAGGTTTAGCCGATGCAAATCGCGCTCGAAGTCAGGGTGTCCGACCTTGATTTTGAATGCGTTATAGCCAATGGCATCAGCATGGCCAAAGAACGATGTGAACTCTGCATCGCTGAAATGATAGTCAAGGCCAGAAGCATAAGCGCGGACTCTGTCACGTTGGCCGCCCAGCAGGCGGTGCAGCGGAAGGCCTGATTGCTTGGCGGCAAGATCCCAAAGTGCCACCTGGATTGCTTCTTCAAACGGTAAGCTCAAGGCACGTTGATTGCCGCCACGCGGGCGTTTAACCCGGTGCACCAGGCTAATCGGCGCGTTGCCCTTCAGATTTGACCAAACTTCAGACTCAAAAACCCGCTCGATTTCCTCCTGATCAGGTAGAGGCACAATAAGCCCTTGGACGAAGCCAAGGCCGACATTGCCTTTATCGTCAACCAGCTCAAGCGCTGCAATGTTCGCCTCGTCAATGCGCACTTGGCTGTCGCCAATTGTGCGGTCGCGCGCAAATTGAAAACGTGTAATATGGTATTCCGTGAGCTGCATTTGATTAACCAGTATAGTGTTTTGAATGTTCTTATGGTAAGTCTGATATATCAGAATCATCAAGGACGCAAGCCAGTGGCCACAAAAATTTCCCGAACTGTATTAGAAGCCAGCGATGGGTTGAGGCTGAGTGATGTCGCCTACACGCGCATCTTAGAGATACTTTTTGAGCGCAAGGTTGCGGCGGGTGCATATGTTTCTCAAGGAGATTTGGTTGATCTGACAGGTGTTTCCGTGGGGCCGCTGCGTGATGCGCTGCGCATTCTTGAAGCTGAGGGTGTGCTCACCATCCACCCGCGCGCAGGCATCGAGTTTGTGAAGCCCGGACTTGAACTGACGCGTGCCACTTATCAGTTCCGCGGCATCATCGAAGCCGCCGCAGTGGCTGTGTATGCCGAAACCGCCGATGCGGCAGAAATCGAAGATTTGCAACGTCGCCACATTCAATCGATTCAATTGATCGAAGAATCCGGCCTCACCGACGCAACTCTCGCTGAGTTGGAGATATTGGAGCAGTTGCTCCACAACTCCATTATTTCGAGCTTGCGCAACCCGCTCATCGAAACCAGCTATCGGCGTATTCATAATTACTTGCGGCTGATCAGATTAGACAGAAAGTTAACACCGCCCATCGTTTTGCGTTCGTTGCGCGAACATTTGGAAATCATTGAAGCATGTCAGGCGCGCGATCCAGACAGAGCTAAAATTGCCCTGCAGGAACACTTCAACGCAGCACTGCGACGGCATATGGGACTGTATTGAACAGCCAGCCTCAAAAGATAGATTTGTTATAGGAGATTGAGTGATGCTTCGCCGTATGGGAATGGTTGTCTCTGTGCGCCCGGAGAAGGTCGCGGAATATCGACGCCTTCACGCAGGGCCATGGCCTGAAATGAATCAAGCTCTGAATGATGCAAACATTCACAACTATTCGATCTATCTCCGTGAACCAGAGAATCTCCTTTTTGGCTATTGGGAATATGCTGGCACTGATTTCGAAGCGGATATGAAGATTCTTGGAGCAAAGGCAATTACTAAGCGTTGGATGGCCCTTACTGACCCCTGCCAAACGCCGTTGAGTTCGGCAGCAAAGGGTGAGTGGTGGAGCATGATGCCGGAAATCTATCATCTCGATTGAATTCGAATCCAGCTCATTAATGAGGTTGTAAGTTATGCCATCGCGGCGGTGGTGTTTTGAGTTCAACTCATGTAAGCGCGCAGCTCATTTCCATTTTTAGAAGAAGTATCAATGACATTTCCATTAACACCACCGCCGTTCGCTCGCGCGCTCACTGAGCGCAAATACGAGGACCCAACAGCGGTTCAAATAGCCGTTCTCGAAGCGCGTGCCACGGGGCGTGATATGGTAGTGTCGGCGCAAACGGGCTCTGGAAAAACTGTGGCCTATGGCCTCGCCATTGCAAGCACATTGCTGGGTGAAGCCCTTCGGTTTGAAAATGAAGCTGATCCTCTGGCACTGATTGTGGCTCCTACGCGCGAATTAGCCTTACAGGTTGAGCGCGAACTTTCGTGGCTCTATGCCTACACTGGTGCCAGGATTATTTCATGCGTGGGTGGCATGGATCCCAACCGCGAACGCCGCCGTTTGCATGATGGGGCACATATCATCGTTGGAACGCCGGGCCGTTTGCGCGACCACCTTGAACGCGGCGCACTCAAAATCAATGATCTCAAAGCGCTTGTACTTGATGAGGCCGATGAGATGCTGGATCTGGGCTTCCGCGAAGATCTTGAATTCATCCTCGATGCCACGCCGAAGTCCCGTCAAACCTTGATGTTTTCGGCAACGATGCCGAAACCGATTGCTTTGCTGGCGAAAAGATATCAACGCGACGCGTTGCGCATTGAAGCCAAAGGCTCTGAGCGCGCTCATGCTGACATTGAATATCGTGCGATGCGGGTTGCACCCAACGAAGTGGAACATGCTGTTGTCAATGTGCTGCGCTTTATTGAATCGCAATCAGCCATTGTCTTTTGCAACACCCGTGAACATGTTCGTCATTTACATGCGACATTGTCGGAGCGCGGCTTTGCGGCAGTGAACCTTTCTGGAGAGTTGAGCCAGGCAGAGCGCAATCATGCTCTGCAAGCTCTGCGTGATGGCCGGGCTCGTGTGTGCGTGGCAACTGATGTGGCAGCGCGTGGCATTGATCTTCCCAATCTGAATCTGGTGATCCACGCTGATCTTCCCAACGATGCAGAAACTTTGCAGCATCGCTCAGGCCGCACTGGCCGGGCGGGGCGCAAGGGCGTGTCAGTTTTACTGGTGCCGCTGTCTCGCCGCCGCAAGGCAGAGCAAATGCTGGCCACGGCAAGAGTGACACCCATTTGGAGCGGGCCCCCGCAAGCAGAAGACATTCGCAAACTGGATCAGCAGCGCATGTTGCAAGACCCGATCCTCACGGCCGTGAACAGCGAAGAGGATCTGGAAATGGCGCGTATTGTACTGGCCAATCGACAGCCGGAAGAAATTGCAGCGGCATTGGTGCGCATCTATCGCTCGCGCTTGCCAGCGGCTGAGGACGTGTTTGATCCCGGCGCTGGTGACAATCGTGGATCACGCGGTGAGTTCCGCGAGGCCAAACCATTGCGCCGAAAAGAACATTCAGACATGGGTCCGCGTGATTTCACTTGGTTCCGCTTGGACATTGGCCGCAAAAACAATGCCGATCCAAAATGGTTGTTGCCGATGATTTGCCGCAGAGGTCATGTGACTAAGCCTGACATTGGCGCCATTCGGATCAATGAGAATGAAACGCGCTTCGAAATTGCCAATCACATGGCTGAAAAATTTGCGGCCGCCATGGTGATTGCCGACAAGGATGACGTTACGATCTCCAGACTCGAAGGTGCGATGCCTGCACAGGCGCCACGGTCCGAACGTAAACGCAGCTTTGAACGCGGCGATAGAAAAGAAAATTACGAAGATAAAAAGCCACACGATTTCGATGCGAAGCCGCGTTATGAAGGCAAGAAATCATTCACTGATAAACCGAAGTTCAAAGGCAAAGCCAAATTTAAACCCAAGGGCGGCGATTTCAAATTCCATAAAGGCCCAAAAGACAAGACAAGTTAGCCATTTAAAGTGCAAACTCTACCGTTCAAAGCTGAAAACCGATGAATGGTGCCGCTTAGGTGACTCGAACACCTGACCCC
>PLXI01000267.1 GCA_003151375.1 Hyphomicrobiales bacterium | reverse complement strand
TGGCAACACCATTTCGCAAAAATGGCTCGGTCACGGCGGGCAACGCTTCGGGTGTCAATGACGGGGCAGCAGCGCTCATCATCGCGTCGGAACGGGCCATCAAATCCCATGGGTTGATACCCATTGCGCGTATTCTCGGCGGTGCTACAATAGGTGTTCCGCCACGCATCATGGGCTTTGGCCCAGCCCCCGCCACAGAAAAATTATGCGCGAGACTGGGTCTCAAGCCAGCACAATTCGACGTGGTAGAGCTGAATGAAGCCTTTGCCTCACAAGCCCTCGCCGTATTGCGACACTTGGGAATTCCAGACGATGCACCTCACGTCAATCCGAANNATCCGCTCGGCATGTCAGGCGCCCGCATTATTGGGAGCGCAGCGCTGGAACTCCAACAGCGGAAAGCAAAATTGGCACTGGCCACGATGTGCATCGGCGTTGGTCAGGGCATAGCGATTGGGCTCGAAGCTGTTTGAGTGCTCGCGGTTTTTTCGTTCGTCAATTGAGCTTTTTACGCGCTCTGCATTACCCTCAATGTGAATGTCGTCGCCGCCAATTCGGTGGTGAGTAAGTATATCCGCAGAGATTGAACCCAGACACCACGAAAGTGAAAATCAGGATGCGTCAGATCCTCCATTCAATCCGGACGTAAGTCATCCATATTTATACGACGGCCATCCCATAGCGCATGGAGCGCTGGCAGGAGGTGGTCGCGGTGCGCTGCCGGAATACGCGCGAGTAACGCGGCTTCGAAGGCCCTGATCGTAGCCTGCACCATTGCCAGCCGAGACAATCCCTTTTTTTTGGTCAGCACGATCGCCTGCGATTTGCGGTCGAGGGGCAAGCGGGAGATGAGGCCAGCCTGTTCCAATCGCGCCAGCAACGGCACCATGTTGGCGCGTTGAATATCAAGGACTTTGCCGATCTCGGCCGAAGTCATATCCGTGCGCGCGCCAACCAGCAGTAACACAGAGGCCTCAGAGATACGCAGGCGGATTATGGCGAGCTGGTCAGCGAGTTCCGCCGTCATCGCGTTTGCCGCCCGACGCAGCACATAGCCAGGCAAACATGCCAAGGGATCGTCACTATGGTCCAAGTTGCACCCCAAAAGTTATTGTATATACCAATAATATAGCTATGTTGAATAGCAATACTATATAACCTTAGAGAGGGATGTCATGGCTGATCGCAATGAATCTGAAACAGTTGCCCTGACTATAGAAGGCGGCATTGCTTGGGTAAAGTTCAACCGCCCGGAAAAGCGCAATAGCATGAGCCCCAAGCTCAACCGCCAGATGAAGAAAGTGCTGGAGGAGATCGAGTTCCGCGAGAATGTGGGCGTGCTGGTGCTAACAGGTGAGGGAGAGGCCTGGTCCGCGGGAATGGATCTCAAGGAATATTTCCGCGAAGCCGAGGCCGAAGGTCTCCACGCCATCCGCCGCAGCCAACGCGAGGCTTATGGCTGGTGGGAACGGCTGCGCTGGTATGAAAAGCCCACCATCGCCATGGTCAATGGCTGGTGCTTTGGCGGCGGCTATGGGCCCCTCTATGCCTGCGATATAGCGGTGGCGGCTGAGGAAGCGCAGTTCGGCCTGTCCGAAATCAATTGGGGCATTTTGCCGGGCGGTGGTGCGGCCAAGGTTGCTGCCAATCTCATGCCTTTGCGCAAGGCTATGTATCACGCAATGATGGGCGAAAATCTCAGCGGTACACAAGCCGCCGAGCAAGGCTTGGTCACCGAAGCCGTACCCGCAGCGCGACTGGAAGCGCGCGTGCGTGAAATCGCCGGGGCGCTACTCAAAAAGGATAGCAATGCGCTGCGCGCAACCAAATGGGCGGTCCGCAGGATGGTCGAGATGACCTATGACAACGCCGAGGATTACTTGGTCCGCGCCCAGGAAGCGCTGCACAGTTATGGCGGAATATCCGCGCGCAAGGAGGCAACCAAGCAATTTCTTGACGACAAAAGCTTCAAGCCCGGGCTTGGCGCCTTTGATATTTCGAAGGTCAAGGACTAAGGCTGATGGTGCCCCAAGTGCTGACGCGCGCGCAAATCACCCGGTTGCTGGCGCCCCGATCGATTGCAGTGGTTGGCGCCAGCGACAAGCCAGGCGCGCTGGGCGCCATGGTGATCAGCAACCTTGAACGCAATGGTTTTACAGGTGAAATCTACCCCATCAACCCTAACCGTGCGATGATCGGTAATCGACAATGCCTCGCCTCGATTGACGCACTGCCGGGTGGCGTTGATGTGGCTGTGCTGGCAATCCCGCGGGCGGGTGTTCTCGACGCGGTTCGCGCTCTTTGCGCACGCGACGTCGGCGCGGCGATCATCTTCGCGGCAGGCTTTGCGGAAGGTGGGCCAGAGGGTGCAGTCGAACAGGCAGAAATTGCAAGGCTAGCCCAAAGCTCTGGCATGGTCATCGAGGGACCAAACTGCCTCGGTCTTGTCAATCATGTGTATGCCACACCGCTTACTTTTGTCGAGACTTCCTGCGTGGCGCCTAAAGGTGCTCGCGCAGTCGGTATTGTCTCGCAATCGGGGGCAATGGCGGCAGTTCTCTCGACGACATTGATCACGCGCAGCCTGCCGGTCAGTTATTCGATCTCGACCGGCAATGAGGCAGCCAGTGGCGTTGAAGATTATGTTGGCTGGCTGATCGATGACTCCGATACCCATGTTATCGCGATGATCGTCGAGCAATTCCGTAAGCCCGCCCGCTTTCTGGAGTTAGCCCGCGCCGCCTACGCTGCGGGCAAGCCGATCGTGCTGCTGCATCCGGGCAAAAGCTCTGCCGCGCGTGTATCCGCAGCGACCCACACCGGCGCCATGGCGGGTGACTATCAGCTGATGCGCGCCAAAGTAGAACGCGCCGGCGTTGTCTTTGCCGACAGCCTCGAAGAGTTGGGTGATATCGCCGAAATCCTCACCCGTTGCGCCAAACTCATTCAGCCAAGTGTTGCAGTGTTGGGCGAAAGCGGTGCGTTCAAGGCGCTGACTCTCGACTTGGCTGAGGAGATCGGCCTCGCCTTGGCGACATTAAACGATGCCGACTCCCCCGCCCTGCGTGCTGCGTTGCCGCCCTTCGTGCCAGTCAGCAATCCGCTCGACATCACCGCGCAAGGCCTCAGCCGGCCCGAGATTTACACCAATACTCTAAAGGCCTTGCTCGACGACAGCCGAGTGGGCAGCGTGGTAGCCGGCATCATCCAGGGCGATCCGTTGACCGCGCAAATCAAAGTCCCCGCAATCCTTGAGGCACTCAAAGGCGGCCATGCCAAGCCGCTGCTCTTCGCTGGGCTGGATGAAGGCGCGGACATGCCCACTCACTTCATTGCCGCCTTACGTGGCGTCGGCGTGCCGTGGTTTCCAACCAGCGAACGCGCGATGCGGGCGCTGGCAGCGCTCACCACGCATGCCGCACTTGACCTTGGCGATGCGACGCCTGCACCCATTGCGGTGCCGGGATTGGCCCAAGCGCATGACAAAAGCCTCAAGGCGGCGCAATTTATGGTGCCGGAATACCGCGCCAAGGTTCTTCTGGCACCTTTGGGTGTACCTTTCCCGCAAGGGCGCTTCGCTGCTTCTGTCGATGAATGTGAGGCCGCTGCCGATGCCTTGGGCTATCCCGTTGCAATGAAAGCACAGGCCGCCAAACTTGGCCATAAATCAGACGCGGGCGGGGTCTTGCTGAACCTTAGCTCGCCTGAACAGGTGCGCGCCGCGTGGGGCCAGATCCACGCCAATGTTGCGCAATATGATGCCGCGATTGCGCTCGATGGCGTATTGGTTGAGGCGATGGGTAAACGCGGTGTCGAGATGATCGTTGGGGGGCGTAACGATCCCGAATGGGGGCCGATTGTACTGGCTGGCTTTGGCGGGGTCACTGCTGAAATCCTCGCTGATGTGCGCCTGTTCACGCCCGACCTGAGTGAGAAAGCGGTGATCGCCTCGCTGATGCAGCTTAAAACCGCGGCCTTGCTCGCGGGCTATCGCGGCGCCCCGCCGCTCGATGTGACGGCTCTAGCGAAGCTCATTCGCAAAGTGTCTGCCATATTGCTGGCCGAGCCCACCCTCACCGAAATCGACCTCAATCCAGTGATCATCTACCCTGATGGGGAAGGCGCGATTGCACTCGATGCGCTGATGCTGGTGAACTGAATGAGTGAACGTGGTGGCGTTGAAGAATTATCTGCCGTGCTTCGACGCTTACTGACTCCTGTGTTCAGGCAAAAAATCGGCGTGGCTCATTACTTCATCACGCAAAATATTCGCAAAAATTTCGACGGCGGGATTGGGCTGCTGATTGGCCCTTATACAGATGCCTACAGCGCCCAATGTCGATTGTGTGTTGATTGGAAGGGCAACGAATTCTCCTGATGCCAATTCTGCCGCGATTACACCGCGCGAGATGATCCAGATTGCGCCGTGTTCGCGGGTGAACGCTCGACCAAAAGAATCGGATACCGTTTCAATCACATGACTCGGATAAGAAAGGCCCTGTTCGATGAACAGGCGTTTCACGAATGGACCGATGATCGATACCGAAGTCGGCACCAGCATGGGTGAGTTTGCAATCTCAGCGGCGCTGACTGTACTTCGCCGTGCCAAAGAGTGGCTGTTGTGGACGGCAAACACGACGATGTCCCGGTAAAGCGGCTCAAATACAAGATTTGCCATGCTTTCGGGTGCTGGCAGACGTCCCATGACCAGATCAAGTTCACCAGCGCGCAACTGGTCAAGAAGAGCCCGATTTTCCCCCGTTGAAATGCGCAAGGGATTGCGCAGGCTTTCCGCGAGATAACGCGAGACAGCACCGGGCATGATTAGAGCAGAAACCGTAGGTAAGGCCCCAATGCGAATTGCTGGGCGATCACCTAGACTCAAGTCCGAAATTGCGGTCAGCCCGTTTCGCGCGGCGGCAAGACTTTCTCCCGCGTAGCGCAGGAATGTTTCACCCTGTGGAGTAATGCGGATGCCTCGACCTTCTCTGGTCACCAGTGCTGTCCGGCAAATTGCTTCCAGCTCCCGCAATGTCCGGGTTACAGCGGGTTGCGTAAGATTCAAGCTTTCGGCCGCCCGTGTCACGCTTCTGTAGCGGGCGACTTCAACAAAAATCTCAAGCTGATGTAGCTTCAATTGGCTTGAATTATTCATATCGAAATTGGTATTGAAATGACCAAATTATTCATTATTCAGATTGTTTTCTATATGCAATTATTGGCAAATGCAATTGGCTCAAACCCAGACTGGCGTTCTCCACCTATGGGCAAGCGAACTTGTCCCCACTCGCAAAACCTTGGTTTTTATCAATTCACTCGGCACAGATTTTCGTATTTGGGATGGCGTCGTGGCAGCGCTTCGCGGACGATTCAATATCGTGTTGCATGACAAGGCAGGCCACGGCCTGTCAGCCGATCCAGCGCGCCCAGGAAAGCTCGGCAAATACTCTGATGACCTTGCAGTGATCTTGCAAAATCTTGGGCTTTCCAAAGTCATTCTCTGTGGAATTTCTGTTGGAGGCTTAATTGCTCAGGATTTTTATCGGAAGCGACCGGATGCGGTGCAAGGGCTTATTCTCAGCAATACCGGATTGAGAATAGGAACTGCTGAAACCTGGGGCGCGCGGATATCGGCCATCGAAGCTGGCGGCATTTCGACAATCGCGGATGCTATTTTGCAACGCTGGTTTGCACCTGCATTTCGAGAACAGAGAAATGAATATCAGCTCTATCGCAATATGTTGGTGCGCACCTCTGCCCAAGGCTATCTTGCCTGTTGCGAAGCGACCCGGGATGCAAATTGCACAGACCATGCTGCCAACATCTCGGTGCCGGTACTCTGCATTGGTGGCGAACATGATCTATCGACACCGGCAGGGTTGGTTAAGGATTTGGCTTCGCAGATTCCATCCGCTCGATTCGAATTGATCAAAGGCGTGGCTCACTTGCCCTGCATTGAGTCGCCAGAAGTCTACACAAAACTAATTTCGAGCTTTGTTGAAACAATTTGAGAGACTATTTTGATGGACAATTACCATAGAGGCGTAAAAACCAGGCGCAAGGTACTCGGTGAGCAACATGTAACGCGCGCTGAAGTCAGTAAGACTGATTTCGACGGGCCATTTCAGGAGCTAATTACAGACGCAGCCTGGGGACAAGTCTGGTCAAGGCCCAACATTTCGCTGCGCGAAAGGTCGATGATCACGATAGCGCTACTTGCCGCCCTTGGTCAGGACGAAGAAGTGGCGATGCACGTCAGAAGCTGCAGCAACACTGGCGCAAGTGCGGATGACATCCGCGAAGTTCTGCTGCATGTTGCTATCTATGCAGGTGTTCCAGCCGCCAATCATGCCATCAAGATTGTTAAGGAGACATTTGCTGAAATGGAAAAGGAGAAAGGAGCAGCATGATCAACAATACTCCGGAAAGCGGCAGGTTCTTTGCCCGTGACTTGGCCTGGCATCCCAAACCTTTCTCACCATCCTATAAATCCAGCGTGCTGCGATCGCCCAAACGTTCCCTGATTTCCTTTCCCAATACAATCAGCGAAATTACGGGCCCCGCGTTTGGACACAATATCCTTGGCCAACTGGATAATGACCTGATCTATAATTTTGCTAAGGCGGGTGAGAGCGCCGTTGGTGAGCGCATTATCGTGCACGGCAACATACTCGACGAACGCGGCAAGCCTGTTCCCCATGTTTTGATCGAAGTGTGGCAGGCCAATGCGGGNNATGCGGGTGGCGGGTATCGGCACAAGAAGGACGGTTATGTTGCGGCACTAGATCCAAATTTCGCCGGCTGCGGACGCTGCATTTCAGATGAAAGCGGACATTACGCGTTTCGAACAATCAAGCCTGGGCCTTATCCCTGGCCAAATGGCGTCAACGACTGGCGGCCTTCTCATATTCATTTCTCTGTGTTTGGTTCGGGCTTTGCACAACGTCTCATTAGCCAAATGTATTTTGAAGGTGACCCCCTGATCGATCTCTGTCCGATTGTCGCAACAATTCCAGACAAGCAAGCCGTGCGCGGCTTGATCTCGCATTACGACCATGACAACACCATTCCCATGGACGCACGCGCCTGGCGGTTCGATATTGTCTTGCGCGGTCGCCGTTCTACATTGTTTGAGAACAAACTGGAGGGCAATTGAGATGACTCGTGATCTCAAGGAATCTGCGGCGCAAACCGCGGGCCCCTATGTTCACATCGGACTTACTCCGAATTTCAGCGGCATCGCAGGTGTCTATCCACGTGACCTCGGCGCTGAGATGCTCAGCGCCAAAACCAAAGGTGAGCGCATCACCATCACGGGCCGCGTTTTTGATGGCGGCGGCTTGGTATTGAAAGATGCGTTGATCGAAATTTGGCAGGCCGATGCAGAAGGCAAATACAACTCAGATGATTTCCAGGGTTGGGGCCGCTGCGCTACCGACATGGACACAGGCGTTTACAGGTTTGATACAATCAAGCCTGGCCCCGTGCCGCATCCAAGTGGCAGCCGACAGTCACCTCACATTACCATTTGGCTCGTGGCGCGCGGGATTAATCTCGGTTTGAATACCCGCCTCTACTTCGCCGACGAGGACAATTCGCAAGATCCGATACTGGGCCGGATAGAGCATAAAGAACGCATCAAAACGTTGGTCGCTGGCCGCCAAGGCAACATCTACACATTCGACATTCACCTTCAGGGTGAAAACGAAACCGTGTTTTTTGATATTTGAGGAATGCGATGTCTTTCACCTTGCAGCAAAACCAATTCTTGTCGCCGCTTCTAGGCGATGAAGAAATCGCGGCCTTGTTCTCGGTCGAAGCAGACCTTGCAGCAATGCTGTCCTTTGAAGTCGCGCTGGCCACGGCGCAAGCCAAGGAAGGATTTATCTCTGGTGAAGCCGCACAAACAATTGAAAAAAATATCGGTCATTTCAAACCAAACTACGAAAAATTGGGATTGGGCATGGCGCGGGATGGCATTTCGGTGCCCGCACTCGTCACGCAACTCAAAGAGCAAGTAAGCCCAAATATCCATTTCGGTGCCACCAGCCAGGATGCGATTGACACGTCTTTCATGCTCCGCGGCAAGGCAGCTTTTCTGATCCTGTTGTCTCGGCTGGAAAATATCCTTGAACATCTCGACAAGCTGGACGCGTCTTTCGGCACCAACAAACTGATGGCCCGAACCCGCATGCAAGCGGCCCTTCAGTTCACTGTCGCTGACCGTATCAGCACGTGGAGCACGGGAATCGGAGAGTCAATCGCGGCGCTCAAATCATGTCGCTTCCCTGTTCAATTTGGTGGACCGATCGGATTGCTGAGTGAGTTTGGTGACAGAGCTTATGCGCTCAAAGCCGATCTTGCCGAACGGCTAGGTCTCGAAGTGCAGGAACAGAATTGGCATGCCTCACGGGGCAACATCGTGGCAATGGCAAACGCCTGCAGCCACATCACAGGCGCGCTCGGAAAGTTTGGGATCGACTTTTGTTTGATGGCCCAGGACGACTTTTCGGAACTCAAATACACCGGTAGCGGCACGTCTTCGGTGATGAAGCACAAGCAGAATCCAATCCAGGCGGAGGCACTCGTTACCCTTGCCCGTTTCAATGCCACTCTGGTTTCCGGCGTCCACCAGTCTTTGGTCCACGAGCAGGAAAGATCAGGTGCCGCCTGGACCCTGGAATGGATGCTTCTGCCACAAATGATCGTTGCGGCTGGTGCCTCAACACGTATTGCAATTCAACTTTTGAACGACACCACGGCCATTGGGCTTGAACCATGAGAACCCAGGTTGCAATCATCGGCGGTGGGCCAGCGGGATTGCTACTCGCGCAGCTTCTCAACCGCGCCAATATTGCAACAGCTCTGATCGAGCGCCAGTCCAGGCACTATGTGCAGAAACGCATCAGGGCTGGCGTATTGGAGTGGGGAACAGTTGAGACTTTGCGCAAAGCAGGTGTTGGTAAGCGCATGGATGCAGAGGGCCTCATTCACGAGGGCTGCTATCTCGCAGCACAGAACCGGCGGTTCCGGGTAGATTTCAAGAAATCTAGTGGCAACCGGGTCATGATCTATGGCCAGACTGAGGTCACCAAGGACTTATATGAAGCGCTGGAGCAGGCGAGCGCCGAGGTGATCGACGAAGCTTCTGCTGTTGAACTCCACGACGTGGTGACGGAAAAGCCTTTTGTGACCTATCAAAAATTCGGCGTGGAACACCGCATCGATTGCGACTTCATCGCTGGGTGCGATGGTTTTCATGGCATCAGTCGTCTGATGATTCCGCTTGAGCAGAGAAAAGAGTTCGAACGCGTATACCCGTTTGGATGGCTCGGTGTCTTGTCCGAAACCCCGCCCGTGTCACATGAACTGGTCTATGCCAATCACGCACGCGGTTTTGCCTTGGCATCAATGCGTAACCCAAATCTTTCCCGCTATTACATACAAGTTTCACTGGAAGACAAAGCGGAGGATTGGAGCGATGACGCATTCTGGGATGAGTTAAGATGCCGGTTGCCGACCGAAGTTTCTGAGGCTTTGATCACTGGCCCCCCGATCGAAAAATCAATTGCACCGTTGCGGAGTTTTGTTTGTGAAACCATGCGCTGGGGCAATCTGTTTTTGTGTGGTGATGCCGCCCACATCGTGCCACCGACAGGGGCCAAGGGATTGAACCTCGCCGTATCAGACGTTCACTACTTATTCGAAGCACTAAAACTTCGCTACGCAGCCCATGATGACCATCTGCTTGATCAGTACTCGGCCACGGCTTTAGCCCGGGTGTGGAAGGCCATTCGCTTTTCATGGTGGATGACGACATTGCTGCACCGCTTTCCGCAGCAGACAGATTTTGAACAACGCATCCAGGAAAGCGAAATTGATTATATCGCCACATCACAAGCAGCACAGTGCGTGATGGCGGAGAACTACGTTGGATCCCCTTATTAACGAGCAAACGCCTTTTGAAAAAAGGCAATATGGGAGGACTAAATTATGCAGAAACTATCTCGCCGCGACATATTGGCGGTAGGTGTAAGTGCAGCCGCACTGCCACTTGCGGGCCGTTTTTCGCCAGCCTTCGCCGCTGACAAGCTGACGATAGGCTTCATCAGCCCGATCACCGGCCCGCTCGGCGGCTTTGGCCAAACCGACGGTTTCGTGCTTGCCGCCGCACGCAAAGCCTTGGCCAGTGGCTTGACCATCGGTGGCAAGAACTATGCCGTGGAGATTCTCGATCGGGACACACAATCCGATCCATCACGTGCGGGACAGTTAGCGAAGGATCTAATTACCAATAGCGGTGTTGACCTGATGCTCGCCGTTTCAACGCCAGAGACCATCAACCCCGTTGCCGATGCCTGTGAAGCCGCAGGTGTGCCCTGCCTTTCTACGGTGATGCCATGGGAAGCCTGGTATTTTGGCCGCGGTGCAAAACCCGGTCAGCCATCGCCATTTAAATGGACCTATCATTTTGGCTTTGGTGTTGAGGAATTCTTCAAGACCTACGCCAAGCAATGGACCTTGATAGAGACCAACAAAAAAGTTGGTGTGATGTATCCAAACGATGCTGACGGCAACGCCATTCGTCGGGTGTTGGCACCAAAACTCGCAGCAGCCGGTTTTATCATTGTTGATCCGGGTGCCTACGAAACTGGAACCACTGACTATTCATCGCAAATCGCCCTGTTCAAAAAAGAAGGCATTGAAATCTTCAACACCTTCCCAATCCCGCCGGACTTTGCGGCCTTCTGGCGCCAGGCAGCACAACAAGGTTTGCACAAGCAGGTCAAGATTTTGCAAACCGCCAAAACAGGTCTGTTCCCTTCAGATGTTGAAGCCCTTGGCAATTTGGGTCTTAACATTTCCAGTGCCGCCTATTGGCATAAGGCCTTCCCTTACAAGTCCTCGCTGACGGGACTCTCAGGGACGGAATTGGCTGACGGCTATGAAGCCTCAAGCGGCAAGCAGTGGACGCAGCAATTGGGCGCAACTTTGTCGCTTCTTGATGCGGGCACTGAGGCGCTAAAAGCTTCATCTAGTCCTAAAGACAAGGCGGCAGTGGCAAAAGCCTTGAGCACGTTGAAGACAACCACCATTGGCGGCGCTCTTGATTTCACCACAGGCCCGGTTCCCAATGTTGCGTCTGGCCCGATCATCGGCACGCAATGGGTGAAGTCGGCTGATGGCAAACACATGTTTGACTATGTGGTCACAGACAACACAACCGATCCAAATGTGAAAATTGAAGCCAAGCTTCTGCCTTACAACGCCTAGGATTGAAGCCATGGCCCCCACGGTTCTCGGTGCGAAACAGGTCAGCAAGCGATTCGGCGCGCTTGCTGTGCTGGATCGCGTCGATTTCCATGTTCAGGAGGGGGAGGCCATTGGCATTGTCGGGCCCAATGGTGCCGGAAAGACCACATTGATGAATGTGCTTTCCGGCACCCTTACTCCCAGTGATGGGCATGTGGAGTTGCTGGGCGAAGATGTTACCGCATCATCTGCTGCTGACCGCTGTCACCGGGGGCTTTCCAAAACTCATCAGATTCCCTTGCCCTTTCTTGGCATGACGGTGTTTGAAAACATTTATGTTGCCGCTTCCCATGGTGCAGCCTTGACGGGCGAGGCGGGTTACGAGCTGACCTATGAATCGTTGAAACTCTGCGGAATGCTGGCAATTGCAAATCGAAAGGCTGAAACCATTGGTCTGCTGGATCGCAAAAGACTGGAGTTGGCCCGCGCCTTGGCAACGCGTCCCAAAATCCTGCTGCTTGATGAAATCGGCGGCGGTCTTACCGATGCAGAGACCAGTGAATTGGTTGAGACCATTCGTGAGTTGCGCCGCCGGGGCATCAGCATTGTGTGGATCGAGCACATCGTACATGTGTTGCTGCAAGTGGTTGAACGCCTAATTTGCATGGATGCGGGCCGGATCATTGCCGACGGAGAGCCGATAGCGGTAATGAAGGACAAAGCTGTGGTTGAAGCCTATTTGGGACGAACGCCGGAATGACACTCTTGGCAATCGAAAACCTGGATGTTCGCCATGGCCAATTGTTGGCGGTGAAAGATGCATCCATAAAAGTTGACAAGGGCGAGATATTGGCTCTGGTTGGGGCCAATGGTGCTGGTAAATCAACGCTGCTGCGGGCGATTGCTGGTGCCCACAGGCAAACGTCTGGCCGCATTGTTTTGGAAAGCAATGATATTTCGGATTGGCAATCTTTCCAGCGCGTCAAATCCGGCATGTCACTTGTTCCAGAAGGGCGCAAGCTATTTCAGGATCTGAGCGTTGAAGAAAACCTTGTTCTTGGGGGTGTCGCTGGGCGCAAAGGAATGTGGACAGTCGACAAAATATTTGAGACCTTCCCTATGCTGGTGAAACGCCGCCAAGCCAAGGCCGCAACGCTTTCGGGTGGCGAACAACAGGCGGCGGCCATTGGCCGCGCGCTGATGAGCAATCCCGACATTCTCATGCTGGATGAAATTTCATTGGGCCTCTCGCCCGCCGCCGTTGATCTGGTCTATGCATCTTTGAACAATGCAAAATCGGGAATGACCATTGTACTTGTTGAACAGGAATTGTCGCGTGCGATGAATTTTGCCACCCGCATTGTCTGCATGTTGGAGGGACAATTTGTGCTGGATCGCGCCACACGCGATCTCAATCGCCAAGAGATCACCGCAGCCTATTTTGGAAAACAGCGGAGCACGCACTGAAATGCTGAGCAATCTTATTCAGGCAGTCTTCCTCGGCGGCTATTACGCGATGGTCGCTTGTGGGCTTTCGTTTATGTTTTCCGTCATGCGGATCATCAATTTGGCGCACGGGTCGCTTGCCATACTGAGCGCCTATCTGCTTTATGTGTTGGCGCAAAAGTTCAACATCAATCCGTTTCTCGGGTTGCTGATTGTGGTCCCGGTGATGGCTACGCTTGGCTGGATCCTGCAGCGTTATCTTCTCGACCGCAGCGCCAAAGGCGGCGAGCTTCTTCCCGTTCTGACCACATTTGGTATCGCAATCGTCCTCGACAATTTGATGTTTCAGAGATTTGGCGCCGATACGCGTTCGCTTGCCCCATACATCGGTGATTTGTCATGGGCCTCATACGCACTTCCCGGCGGATTGTTTGTTGGAAAGCTGCAAATCTTAGTTTTGATGACGGTCATCGTGGTCATTGGCGCATTGCAGTTGTTCCTCAAAAAGACACAACTGGGGAGGTCCATTCGTGCCACAGCCATGGATCCTGATACGGCCGGGCTGGTTGGAATTGATGCAAAGCGTGCGACGGCCGCAGCAACCGCAATTGCCATGGCAACAGTGGCTCTGGCGGGAGCTTTCCTGGGGATGCGGGCGACATTTGAACCCTATTCCGGCACGCCACAATTGCTCGCAGCCTTTGAAGCCACAGTCATTGGCGGGATTGGTTCGCTTTGGGGTACGCTGGCCGGCGGCATTATTCTGGCCATCGCGCAAACACTGGGGGCCAGTGTCCATCCCCAGGGCTTTCTGCTTGGCGGGCATCTTGCATTTCTGATCGTCTTGTTCTTCAGGCTTCATCGCAACCGCGACGCGATTTTGACCTGGCTCAGAGTGAGGACAGCATGACCGGTGCTTTTGTGGTTGAACGATGGACGACAGCGTCCCGCATCGGCTTTCTTGTCATTGCATTTGCGATTGTTGTCCTGGTTGCGGCACCCATTGTACTTAAGGCTGGAACACTCGATCGCCTGACGGCGCTTTTCATTTATGTGATGCTAGCAGCCATGTGGAACGCCTTGGCAGGCTATGGCGGCCTGGTTTCCATCGGGCAGCAATTGTTTTTCGGACTGGGCGCGTATTTCACCGTACGGCTTGCCGATGCGGGCCTCAATCCTTTTGCATCGACAATTGCAGCCGCTCTCATTGTTGCTGGCATTGCCTGGGCCATGTCACATTTTATGTTGCAATTAAGGGGCGGCGAATTCGCGATTGGCATGTGGGTTTTGTCGGAGTTGACACATTTGCTGGTCAATCTCGATCGTCTGGTCCAGGGCGAGACGGGCACCTCGCTGATTTCGATGAATGTATATGATCCAGACAACCGCCGCATTGCGATTTATCTCTTAGCTTTTGGGATCATGGTGGCCTTGTTGGGAGCGCTCTATGCATTACTCCGCAGCAAGTCCGGTGCGGCCATTCAAGCCATTCGCGACAATGAAGTGGCCGCCACGTCGGTGGGAGTGGATGTTTTGAAAACGAAACGCATACTTTTTGTGCTGGCCGCCTTCGGCATAGGCTTGGCTGGTGCCCTATGGCTCTGCTCAGCACTCACTTTCCAACCCAAGACCTATTTCAGTGTGCAATGGACAGCCTACATGATTTTCATGGTTCTCGTCGGTGGTATTGGAAAATTTGAAGGTGCAATCTTGGGCGCACTTCTCTTTTTCACGATCGAAACCTGGTTCGGTGGAACCGGTGTTTGGTATCTGATCGGCCTTGGCCTGGCTGCTGTTGTCTTTTCACTGTTTTTCCCAAAGGGCATTTGGGGCGCAATTGAGCAACGCTTTGGCATCACGCTTCTGCCGATTGGCTATCGCCTTAAAATTATCGGAGGCGCGGAATGATTTTTGGCAAGACCATTGTTGTGACAGGTGTGGCTTCCGGAATTGGCAAACGGACGGCTGAATTGTTAAACTGCATGGGCGCTGAAGTGATCGCCAATGACGGCGGCCTGGAAGCTTCCATCAATGGGCAAGTATTCGGATTCAATTCTTAACAATAAAGGGAGGAACTAATCATGGATATCCAAATGTTGATTGATGGCGAAGAACGTCACGCCGAAGGCAAGGCCACGTTTGACCGCATTGACCCTGTCACCAAAGAAGTGGCCACGAGGGCTCCGGCCTCTAGTGTAAGAGATGCCATTGCTGCAGCAGAATCCGCTGCGGCGGCATTCCCGGCCTGGTCGAAAACCAGTCCGTCGGCCCGCCGCGCCATTTTGAACAAAGCCGCCGATGTTCTTGAATCCAAAACCGCTGACTTCACCGCCTTGATGATCAAGGAAACAGGTTCGACCGGACCATGGGGCGGCTTCAATGTCTATTTTGCCTGCACACTGATCCGTGAAGCGGCCGCCATGACCACTCAAATTATCGGAGAAGTGATCCCGGCAAACAAACCCGGATCATTGGCCATGGGTATGCGCCAAGCGCGCGGCGTATGTTTTGGCATGGCTCCGTGGAATGCCCCGGTAATTCTGGGTGTGCGTGCCGTTGCCATGGCGATTGCCTGCGGCAATACCGTGGTTCTTAAAGCGTCTGAAATGTGTCCTGCCACGCACCGTTTGATCGGTCAATGTTTTCTCGAAGCTGGCCTCCCCAAAGGTGTGCTCAATGTCATTACCAATGCGCCCAAGGACGCCAATGCTGTTGTCAAGGCGATGATCGCGCACCCGGCCGTCAAACACGTTAATTTCACCGGTTCTACAAAAGTCGGCAAGATCATTGCCCTGCTTGCTGCAGAACACTTGAAGCCAGTTCTTCTGGAACTGGGTGGCAAGGCCCCCCTTCTGGTGCTGGATGATGCCGACATTGATGCTGCGGTGAATGCGGTGATCTTCGGCGCCTTCATGAACCAGGGGCAGATTTGCATGTCCACGGAACGCATCATTGTGGACAACAAGATTGCCGACGAATTCACCAAGAAGCTGTCGGAACGTGCTGCAAAGTTGCCTGCGGGAAATCCGCGCGACAAGGTTGTCTTGGGTTCAATGGTGACTGAAGAAGCAGCCAGCAAGATGGATGGTCTGATC
The DNA here is from genome assembly GCA_003151375.1 of Hyphomicrobiales bacterium. Classification (GTDB taxonomy): domain Bacteria; phylum Pseudomonadota; class Alphaproteobacteria; order Rhizobiales; family Aestuariivirgaceae; genus Aestuariivirga. The sequence goes on along the minus strand of PLXI01000267.1, from coordinate 1,546 downwards.
AGTGATGCGCAGGCCAAGGGCGCAAAGCTCACCGCCGGTGGCAAGCGCACTGGTTCCATTGTGGAAGCCACCTTGCTGGATGGTGTGACAGCTCAAATGCGCATTTACACTGAAGAATCATTTGGCCCGGTTAAGCCGATCATCCGTGTATCTGGCGATGAGGAAGCCATCCGGGTTGCCAATGATACTGAATACGGGCTGTCAGCTGCCGTATATAGCCGAGATATCAGACGCGCCATGGATGTGGCGGCGCGAATTGAATCTGGCATTTGCCATATCAATGGCCCCACAGTGGGCGACGAGGGACAAATGCCATTTGGTGGTGTCAAGCAAAGCGGCTATGGCCGATTTGGCGGCACAGCCTCGGTGAATGAGTTCACCGTGCTGCGCTGGATCACCATCGAAGATCCACAACAACATTATCCATTCTGATCTGATGCTACAGAGGCAATTTCCCGACTTGAGCCCATTGTGGGGTTTAAAGAGGCGGATGCTCGACATTACTAGTAGTCTGATCATCCGCCCCTTAACTGACAGCCGATAAACGAGCATGGAGAAAAACATGAAGCCGACGAGTCTTGCAGAAGCAGTTGCTGCCGCGGGCGGAGCCACACATCTTTTGCGCAATTCGCGCATCGGCCAATATGTCTATCCGGTGGTAGCCCCCGAATTCCAGAACTGGCGCAACGAACAAGTTGCGTGGCGCCAGTCGGCCGTACTGTTTGATCAATCGCATCATATGGATGAATTGACGGTGGAAGGTCCGCAGGCAGAAGTCTTCCTCGCCTATCACGGCATCAATGATTTCTCGAATTTTGATCTGAATCGCGCCAAGCACTTCGTCGCCGTAACTCCGGCTGGCCATGTCATTGGCGATCAAATTGTCTTTCGCGAACGCCAGGATAAATTCATCCTTGTTGGCCGGGCGCCCATATCCAACTGGCTGATGTTCTGTGCGGCCTATGGCAAATGGAATGTGCGCTTGAAATATGACCCGCGCTCGCCTTCGCGCCCTGAAGGAGAGCGCGTGTTGCGCAGCCATTACCGCTTCCAGATTCAAGGACCGGATGCTGGCAAGATCTTCGAGAAAATGCATGGCGGACCGCTCCCTGATATCAAGTTCTTTCGCATCGCCACGATCAATATTGGCTCGCGCCGCGTAACTGCGTTGCGTCACGGAATGTCAGGCGCACCCGGCTTGGAAATCTGGGGCCCCTATGAGGACAAGCACTACATCCACTCGACGGTTCTGCAAGCGGCGCGCGATGTCGGGGTAAATCTGGTGCAATGTGGCAGCAGGGCCTATTCGACGAATACGCTTGAATCGGGGTGGATCCCTTCACCGCTTCCCGGCATCTATACGGGAGATGGCATGCTCGCTGACTACCGTGCGTGGTTGGGTGCGGACAGCTATGAGGCGGCAGGCTCCATCGGCGGGTCCTTCACGTCCGAGAACATCGAGGACTATTATGTCAATCCATTTGAACTGGGCTATGGTTTCTATATCGGTTGGAAGAAGTCTGAATTTATCGGCAAGGACGCCCTG
>PLXI01000284.1 GCA_003151375.1 Hyphomicrobiales bacterium | reverse complement strand
AAATCCGCCGCCAAAACTATTTTCGATCAAAACATTTTAGGCGGAATGTGCGCCCGTGTTTGCCCCACTGAAACGCTGTGTGAGCAAGCGTGTGTGCGCGAACATGCAGAGGGAGAGCCTGTCAAAATCGGCTTGCTGCAACGCTACGCCACAGATCAGGCCATGGCGGATAAACACCCTTACACGCGCGCAAAATCATCGGGCAAGAAAGTTGCGGTTGTTGGTGCAGGGCCCGCAGGCTTGGCCTGCGCGCACCGCCTCTCACTCCACGGCCATGACGTTACGATCTTTGAGTCTCGGAAAAAGTCTGGTGGCTTGAATGAATTTGGCATCGCCGCCTATAAGGCGGTTGACGATTTCGCCGCAAAGGAAGTTGAATTTGTGCTTGCCATAGGCGGCATCAAAATTGAGCACGGAAAGGCGCTTGGCAAAACGCTGAAACTTGCACAGCTGCAACAGAATTATGATGCAGTGTTTCTCGGCCTTGGCCTTGCTGGTGTGAATGAACTTGGCACCAAACACGAAGAGGCCGAGGGCATTGAAGACGCGGTTGCGTATATCTCCGATCTGCGTCAGGCCAAGGATCTATCAAAGCTGCCCGTGGGCCGCGATGTTGTGGTAATCGGCGGCGGAATGACGGCGATTGATATTGCGGTTCAGTCCAAATTGCTTGGCGCTGAAAATGTGACCATCCTATATCGGCGTGGTGCTGCGCAGATGAAAGCCAGCCCTTTTGAACAAGAGTTGGCACAAACCAAAGGTGTTAATATCAAGCACTGGGTCCAACCCAAAAAAGTTCTGGTGAAAGACGGCAGGGCCATCGGTCTCAAATGCGAACACACCATGGAAAAAAACAAAAAACTTGCCGGCACTGGCGAGAGTTTTGAAATCAAGGCGGACATGATTTTCAAAGCCATCGGCCAAACTTATATAGACACGGCAAAAAGCGCTATTGCCTTAGACCAAGGACGCATCAAAGTTGACGCTGAAAAGCGGACGTCAGTCAATGGCATATGGGCTGGCGGCGATTGTATTGCTGGCGGCCAAGATCTCACCGTTTCTGCCGTCGATGACGGACGACGTGCCGCAGAATCCATTCATATTGCTTTGTCAGTATAGAGAGAGAACCAATATGGCAGACCTTCGCTCAAACTTCGTCGGCATTAAATCACCTAATCCATTTTGGTTGGCTTCAGCCCCACCCACGGACAAGGAATATAATGTGGTGCGCGCCTTCAAGGCTGGCTGGGGCGGCGTTGTTTGGAAAACCCTGGGCGAAGAGGGCCCACCAATCGTTAACGTCAACGGGCCGCGTTACGGTGCAATTCATGGTGCAGATCGCCGCCTGCTTGGCCTCAACAACATTGAGCTGATCACCGACCGCCCGCTTGAGATCAATCTGCAAGAGATAAAGAAAGTCAAACGCGAATGGCCAGATCGCGCCGTGGTGGTTTCTCTCATGGTGCCTTGCGAGGAAGAGCCTTGGAAAAAAATTCTAAAGCGTGTGGAAGAAACCGAGGCCGATGGCGTTGAACTGAACTTCGGTTGCCCACACGGCATGTCTGAACGCGGCATGGGCTCTGCCGTGGGCCAAGTGCCGGAATATATCGAAATGGTGGCACGTTGGTGCAAACAACATTCGCGCATGCCAGTCATCGTAAAACTTACACCTAATATCACCGACATTCGCTTTCCCGCGCGTGCAGCTCTGAAGGGCGGCGCTGATGCCGTGTCGCTCATTAATACCATTTCATCGATTGTTTCAGTTGATTTAGATAGCTTCTCGCCCAATCCATCCATTGATGGCAAAGGCAGTCACGGCGGTTATTGTGGCCCAGCAGTGAAGCCCATCGCTCTTAACATGGTGGCCGAAATTGCGCGCGACAAAGAAACCCGTGACCTCCCCATCTCAGCCATAGGCGGCATCACCACATGGCGTGATGCAGCGGAATTCATCTCCATGTCGGCTGGCAATGTGCAAGTCTGCACCGCGGCCATGACCTATGGATTCAAGATCGTGGAAGAAATGAAATCCGGCCTTGCCCGTTGGATGGATGAAAAAGGCTATGGCACGATAGAAGCGTTCCGTTCCCGCGCCGTGCCCAATGTCACCGACTGGCAATATCTGAATTTGAACTACATTGCCAAAGCCAAGATCGATCAAGATGCTTGTATCAAATGCGGCCGCTGTTATGCGGCCTGTGAAGATACCTCGCACCAAGCCATCATGAAAGAAAAAGACGGCGCACGCCACTTTGAAGTGATCGATGCTGAATGTGTGGCATGCAATTTATGTGTCGAAGTCTGTCCGATAGAAAATTGCATCACTTTGGAAAGGCAGACCTCTGGCACGGACCCACGCACCAACAAGCCGATTGACAACAGTTACGCAAATTGGACGCAACACCCCAACAATCCATCGCAGAAAAAAGCGGCTGAGTAAGGTTTCTAAATTTTGACTGAAAATGTGATCGAAGCGCGCAATTTAGGACTCAGTTTTGAAACACAAGATGGGCCAGTTCAGGCATTGTCAGAAATCGGCCTATCAGTTTTGGAGGGTGAATTCATTTCCCTCATCGGGCCATCTGGCTGTGGCAAAACCACATTATTGCGCGCTATTGCCAATCTTGAAACGCCGACTTCGGGCAGCCTCACTGTCAATGGCATGAGTGCTGAGGCCGCGCGTCTTGCGCGTGCTTATGGCTATGTATTTCAAGCCCCTGCCCTGCTGCCTTGGCGCAGCGTAAAGGACAATGTAAAGCTGCCGCTTGAGATCATGGGCCTTGATGATGTGGCGGGCCGGGTGTCGCGCAATCTCGCTCTGGTCAAGCTCAACGGCTTTGAACAGAAATTCCCCTGGCAACTTTCAGGCGGGATGCAACAGCGTGTGTCGATCGCACGCGCTTTGGCGTTTGATCCCAAGCTTCTATTGATGGATGAGCCATTCGGTGCTTTGGATGAAATCGTCCGAGATAAGCTGAACCAGCAGCTGTTAGAACTTTGGGCACGTACCAAGAAGACTGTAGTCTTCGTCACCCATTCAATTCCAGAAGCAGTGTTTCTTTCCACTAAAATCGTAGTGATGAGCCCAAGGCCTGGCCGCATTATCGATGTGATCGATGTTGATCTGCCTTCAGAACGAAAGCTGGAAATTCGCGAGACATCCGCATTCCTGAAAATTGCTCACCGTGTGCGCGAAGATCTCAAATCGGGGCACAGCTATGAGGATTAGCATGAAACGCAATTTGTTGCCGATCCTCACCGTAACACTTGCCATCATCGTTATGTGGTATCTCGCGTGCATCCCGATGAATGCAGTTCTGACAACGCCCAAAATTGCCGCCGCAGGCGGCGGTTTGGCAAACACCCTGGCTTATTCGTGGAACGAAGTGCGGCCAGTATTGCCCAGCCCTCATCAAGTGGCACGTGAAATCTGGAACACGGTTTTTGCGGTGGCGCCGTGGACAATCAAATCACTGGTTTATCATTTGTGGATCACACTTTCGTCCACGCTGGTGGGCTTCATCATGGGTGGTCTATTGGGCATTCTGCTGGCCATAAGCATTGTGCATACGGCCTCGTTGGAAAAAAGCCTGATGCCTTGGGTGATTGCCTCCCAAACTATTCCCATCTTGGCCATCGCGCCGATGCTTATCGTTGTGCTGGGCAAAACCGGCCTGCCCGATATTTTCACCAAGGCCAGTATCTCGACATATCTCTGCTTCTTCCCCGTTACCATCGGCATGGTGAAGGGCCTGCGCTCACCAGACGTGATGCAACAGGATTTGATGCGCACTTATAATGCCAATGCAGCGCAAACCTTGTGGAAGCTGCGGCTGCCAGCATCGCTGCCTTTCCTATTTGCCTCACTAAAAGTATCTGTGGCCATAGCTCTTACTGGGGCCATTGTGGCCGAATTGCCCACTGGTGCAGTGGCAGGCATTGGTGCGCGCCTGCTCAACGGCTCATACTATGGCAATACGTTACAAATCTGGGCGGCACTTTTTGTGGCAGCGTTTGCCGCGGCCATGATGGTCTGGTTGCTCAGTGAATTGGAAAAGCAAAGCCTCAAGCGAATGGGGGCAAAACCATGATACGCGCCGTCGTCACGCTGCTAATCAGCTCGGGGCTAAGTATTTTGATTGCGTTGAGCTTCAGCCGCACCAACCCGCCAACGGGCCAAGACTGGGCACTATCATTCGCCTTTGTAATCTGCAGTTGGGTGGCGGCATGGAGCGCCAGTTGGGTTGCTGATCTGGTGCTTCCCAAGGCCCAGACGCGCTGGCTGGTGCCCACGATTTTCGGCCTTGGTGTAATTGCCGCATGGGAGGCCTATGTCCGCACTTCCGCAATTCCCGTTGTTCTGCTGCCATCACCTTCTGAGATTGCTGCAAAATTTGTGGCCACGCTTCCCATTCTTAAGGCAGATTTTGTGCAGACCATTTTGCGTGCGGTCATCCCGGGATGGCTGATGGGCTCTGGCGCTGGCTTTCTTGCCGCCCTAGTATGTGACCGAAATGACTTTTTACGGCGTGGACTCTTGCCCCTTGGAAACCTCGTAGCTGCATTGCCGATTGTGGGAGTTGCACCTATCCTCGTAATGTGGTTCGGTTTTGACTGGCCGTCAAAGGCGGCGATGGTGGTGGTGATGACCTTCTTTCCTATGCTCATCAATACATTGGCAGGCCTCAACGCATCAGGCCAAATGGAACGTGACTTGATGCGCGGTTATGGCGCTGACTGGTTCACCACTCTCATCAAACTGCGCCTTCCTGCCGCCATGCCTTTCATTTTCAACGCACTTAAGATCAATTCCACTTTGGCGATGATCGGGGCCATTGTTGCAGAATTCTTTGGCACGCCTATCGTGGGCATGGGCTTTCGCATGTCCACTGAGGTGGGCAGACAGAATTTGGATATGGTCTGGGCCGAAATTGCGGTTGCCGCCATTTCAGGTTCATTCTTTTATGGGTGCCTTTCGCTCGCTGAGCGCAGGGTCACTTTCTGGCATCCTTCTTATCGCAGATAGGATTGGGATAGAGTGTTAAAATAAAAAGGAGAACGTCAAATGAAAAAACTGTTGTTAGGTGCCGTGGCGCTTGCGGCTTTTGCCTCGACCGCCCATGCGGAAAAAGTTGTATTGCAATTGAAATGGGTCACACAGGCCCAATTCGCTGGTTATTATGTGGCGCAGGAAAAAGGCTATTACAAAGCTGCTGGCCTTGACGTTGTGATCAAGCCGGGCGGCCCAGACATTGCCCCCGAGCAAGTAATCGCAGGTGGCGGTGCTGATGTGATTGTAGATTGGATGCCAGCCGCCCTTGCATCTCGCGAAAAGGGCAACAACCTTGTCAACATCGCCCAGACTTTCAAGCATTCGGGCCTTGAGCTCACCTGCCGTAAGGAAACTGGCATTAAGACACCAGCAGACCTTAAGGGCAAAACCTTGGGCGTGTGGTTCTTCGGCAATGAATATCCGTTCTTGTCATGGATGTCGAAGCTTGGCCTCAAAACCGATTCTGACATCAAGGTTTTGAAACAGGGCTTCAACGTTGATCCGCTGTTGCAAAAGCAAGCCGACTGTATTTCCACCATGACTTACAATGAATATCATCAAGTGCTGGAAGCGGGCGTGAAGGCCGATGACCTCGTGGTGTTCAAATATGAAGACCAGGGTGTGGCCACTTTAGAAGACGGTCTTTACGTTGAGCAAGACAAGCTGAAAGACCCGGCCTTCGTTGCCACTATGGCCAAATTTGTGAAAGCCTCAATGATGGGCTGGAATGACTTGGCCAAGGACCCGAAGGGCGCAGTTGCCGCCGTGTTGAAGAATGATGCCTCAGGCCAACAAACCGAAGCTCATCAGGCCACAATGGTGGATGAAGTTAGCAAGTTGGTGGATGGCTCAGACGGAACGCTGGA
>PLXI01000169.1 GCA_003151375.1 Hyphomicrobiales bacterium | reverse complement strand
TCACATAATCTTCCACGCAAAGCATCGAAGGTGTGTTGATGGTCTCGCCTTCAAAGATTCCTTCGATCAGTTTGCCACCTGAAGTGAGGCGGAAAATCTTTGGCATCGGCCAAGCAGGCACGTGTGATTCCAGACGCGCCACAGCGCGTGGGGAAAGAATTAATACGCCATGGCCGCCTTCGCCGCCGAGAACTTTTTGCCAAGAGAAAGTGACAACATCGAGCTTAGAGAAATCCATCTCCTGCGCGAATGCAGCGGAGGTGGCATCGCAAATGGTCAAGCCCTCGCGGTTAGCGGGGATGAAATCTGCATTGGGAACGCGCACGCCTGAGGTGGTGCCATTCCAAGTAAATATGACGTCATGCGCGAAGTTGATTTGCGACAGGTCAGGCAAGTCGCCATAACCAGCGGTGATTTTGCGGGCATCTTTCAGCTTCAGCTGTTTCAACACATCAGAAACCCAGCCATCGCCGAAGCTTTCCCATGACACGATGTCAACGGGCTTAGGGCCAAGTAACGACCAGAGTGCCATTTCAACCGCACCTGTATCAGAGGCGGGCACAATACCGATTTTGTAGTCAGCCGGAACGCCTAACACTTCGCGGGTAAGGTCTATCGCCTTTTTGAGGCGGGCCTTGCCGGGTGAAGAGCGGTGGGAGCGGCCCACAACAGCGTCTTTGAGTTTTTCGGGGGTCCAGCCGGGGAATTTCGCACAAGGGCCGGAAGAAAAGTTAGCGCAATTCGGCTTCGCAGCCGGTTTCATATCTGTCATTTTAATCTCCATCCTTACAGATGGGTAGAGCCTCGTTGGGGAGGCCTAGCCCGAGACGGCGTATGGCAGACTTGGGTTGTGAGCGCAATTCAAATTTGATTATGCGACTAAATGCGCTTTCGGGAAGCTTAATAATCACCAATTGATAATTCCGCCTCTCACGCTCGCGTGAAGTCCATCGTCCAGTTGGTTTCCCAAGTTTTGCCATTATCAATTGACATTGCCTGCTCCCAACGCGGTGAAGCCCTGTTTAAAGTCAGCCAGAGGAATCGCAATTGTGCAGGAACGCCATCTTGCGTGATATCGGCATAAAAGCTTCCTGTGCCATTTTCAAATGTGCCGATCACTGGAACGTCGAGTGCATGAGGTGCTCGCCCATCCAGCCACCAAATTGCCCAGCGTTTTTTTACTGGATCGAAACTGCGCAGTGCCACTGCGCGGTAAGCTCCGCTCGAAATATTCAGCAGGTTATCTTCAACATTGCCATTACCGCCGAGTATAGGGCGCATTTCAGAGGTGCCGCTAAACTCCTCCCAATCAGTGCTGGCAACCAGCCGCTCCTTGAGGCGGCGATGCTTCACATGCCACGCGCCAATTTGAAAATCGAAATCATGCGAGATCATTGGCGAGCCTTTCTGGTTCAAGCTAGTTCTGTTTCTGAAGTTAGTCAAAGCGAGGATGCATGCAAACGCTCTGCCCAAAGCGTGCGGCGCTTCATCAGTTCGTCCGATCGCAAAAGATCAGAAAAATCGTCAGCCAAGCGATCGAGGTCTTCGAATTTGAATTCTTTCTCGCCATGCGTGATCCAAGCTTGTTGTAAATTGCCGAAAGGGCTGGATTTCATCTTGAGTGCAAACCAAAGACTATTCTTTTGGGCTTCGAGATTGCGGCTTGTGCCTACCCAAAATTCGCCAGTGGCTGTGCAAATCACCGCATAGACGCCGCTGATCGACTTGCGTTCCTTATATCGTGAGATTGCTAACTTACGGTCTTGCTTATCCATCGTGACACCTATTATTATACGGGTATAATAGCAGATAATTTTATACGGGTAAATATATTATGACGCTTGATGCCGAATTTCTACGAAGCAATTCCACCCCACGATTTGCATGTTTCCGTGGCCCAAGCCGGATAGCGGAAGGCTCACTCTCTGACGTGGCTTTGGCCGCATGGCGTTTGGCACAGGCAGACCCAGGAAAGCCGATGTTGACTTTCAATCGTGATAGCGGCGCGGTTGTTGACCTCAATCTCAATGGAACCGAGCATGACGTTGCCACACGCTACATTGAAGTTGGCGAGGCTTCACCAAAACGCGGGCGGCCAAAGCTTGGGGTTGTTGCCCGCGAAATCACGTTATTGCCGAGGCATTGGGATTGGCTGGCGCGGCAGCCGGGTGGGGCATCAGCGACGTTGCGCCGGCTGGTCGATTCTGCTCGCAAAGACCGCGCTGCTCAAGATGTGGCACGAGAACGCGTCACTGCGGCATATAATTTCATGGCCGCAATAGCTGGTGACTTGCCGTTGTTTGAAGAGGCTTCGCGGGAGTTATTTTCGCATAACTTCGCCAGGTTCGAAACACTTATAGCGAATTGGCCGCCTGACATTCAAAATGAGCTTAGGCTTTTTCTACGAGACTTGTGGCCACAGCCCTCATCCTGATTTGCTTCTAGCTAAGGTTCGCTTTTAAAAACCCAAGCAATCTTCCCCAAGCCAGTTCTGCAGCAGCGCGGTCATAAACATCTCGCTGTTCATTCATGAAGGCGTGGCTTGCATCATAGCCGAAGATTTCATTCTTCACGGCCGCCTTGTTCAGTGCTGCTTCAAAAGCTTTGGCGCGCTCAGGCGTTACAAAATCATCGGTGTTGGAAAAATGCCCCTGCACTGGGATTTTGATTTTTGAAATATCAAGATATTGTTCTGGCGGCAGGCCATAAAACGGTGCAACGGCGGAAATTTCTGGCGCAGTTGCTGACAACATCGCGATGGCACCGCCCATGCAGAAACCGACGACAGCCACTTTGGGCGATGAGCGTTTTAAAAAATGTGCCGCACCGCGCACACTGTTTTGCGCGGCATCGGCAAAATCAAGTTTCTTGAGTTCAGCTTCGGCGGCGTGATGATCGTGATAGGGAACCAAAGTGCCACCATAAAGATCTGGCGCAAGAGCATCATAACCTGCCAGTGCGAGACGATCACATAATGCTGTTATATTGCCTGCAAGGCCCCACCATTCCTGGATCACCACCACGCCAGGCGCATTGGCCTTTGCGGCTTTGGCGAGATAGCCCTGCGCTTTCTTTCCGTCTGTGCGGGTAAATGGAATGTGTGTGCCCATAACGAGTACTCCTCCAAGTGCATACGTTAAAACGCGCCGCCTGCATTAGCAAGCGACGCGTTTGAAAGACTGTAAGTTGGCCGGGTTTAGAACTTTACGCGCAGGCCAACTGCAACCTGATGTTCTGGCGTTTGTTGATTGACACCCAGAATATCATGGAAGCGATAGCCCACATCGAGAGCGAGATTGTGTGTCATCTCATAGGAAACACCAGCCGCGTGGCCAACGGCCACGCCTTGATCGTTCACTGCGCCGCCATTGCCCCATTCCCAGCCATAACCAGCGCCCACGCCAACATAAGGTGTGAAGGCAGAGGAGTTTTTCCAATCATAATAGAAATTGGCAAGCAGCATGTTGGTGGAAACATTGCCCGTTGGTGCAACACCATAATTGCCGGTCCAATCATAGGTCACGTCAGCGCGATAATTTTGGTCGAACTGATAACCAACGCCCGCACCACCAACATAAGCCCAAGGTGTGGTGGTGCTGCCCCAATTCAGATAGGAGGCACCAATGTCGCCGCGCAAATAGATGCCGCTGTTGTTATCATAGGCAGGCGGTGGATTGAAAGCAGGCGCATCGGCCGCTTTGGCCTGCATTGGCAATAATGCGGCACCGGCTAAAAGAACGCTTAAAAAATATTTCATGTTGAACCTCACTAAAACTGCATTGTTAGTCACATTGCCTTGGGTTTTTGGTTAGCCCTTGGCCAAAAAAAGTCCGAAAAAAGGCAACGCAGTTTGTGACAGATTTGCATCACCTAAATTTTTAACCATTATTACAATTACGCTGCTGCCTTAACGATCACCGCGCATAATTGTTCCACAATCTTTTTCACCATTGCCTCATCTTCGCCCTCGGCCATCACGCGGATCAAAGGCTCTGTGCCTGATGGGCGGATGAGTAAGCGGCCAGATTTTCCGAGTGTGGCTTCGGCATCTCTGATCGCTGACTTCACTTCGGCATTTTCTAATGGCTTGCCCGATGTGAAACGCACATTTTTCAAAAGCTGTGGCAGTGGCGTGAAAAGTTTGCACACTTCGCTCACTGGCTTTTGCTGGCGCACCACTTCACCCAGCACTTGAAGTGCGGCAATGAGACCATCGCCTGTGGTGGAAAAATCAGACAGCACAATATGGCCGGATTGTTCGCCACCCACATTAAAACCATTCGCGCGCATGTGTTCGACGACATATCGATCACCCACTTTCGTGCGTGCCAGTGTGAGACCCTTAGAAGTGAGATAACGTTCAAGGCCTAAATTGCTCATCACTGTTGCAACAATTCCGCCGCCTTTGAGTTGTCCGCGTGCGGCCCAAGATGTAGCGATAAGCGCCATGATCTGATCACCGTCAATTACGATGCCATTTTCATCGGCGATGATCACACGGTCCGCGTCACCGTCCAATGCGATGCCAATATGGGCGCGGGTTTCGCGCACACGCTCGCATAAAGCTTCAGGGTGAGTAGAACCACACTTATCATTGATGTTTATGCCATTTGGCGTGTCACCAAGCGTGATGATGTCAGCGCCCAATTCCCATAAGGCGGTTGGGGCCGATTTGTAAGCCGCGCCATTTGCGGTATCAATCACAATACGCAAACCATCGAGCGGCGTTTCTGCCATATAAGTGCGTTTCACAAATTCAATATAACGCGCGCCTGCCTGTTCAATACGCGTGGCACGGCCCACCTGATCCGAGGGTGCGAGCTTCAGCTTGGACGGGTCATCCAAAAGCTCTTCAATCGCGGATTCTTTTTCATCGGACAGCTTGTAACCATCGGGGCCAAAAATTTTGATGCCATTGTCAGCGAATGGATTATGCGATGCCGAGATCATCACGCCCAAATCAGCGCGCANNCCTGTTCAATCATATAGCCAGAAAGACGTGTGTCTTTGCCGATCACTACGCGGTGGCGATGGCCACCACGGCGGTGCAATTGACCAGCGGCAAGACCAATGCGCATCACGACTTCAGGTGTCATCGCACCTTCGTTGGCGCGACCACGCACACCATCGGTGCCGAAATATTTACGAGACATTAGCGTCCTCTATCCATCCGGCATTAAAGCTACGGATGAAAGTTAAATTGTGGCTGAAACAGGGTTAAGCGCCGAGGTTAAAACCTGCAACGCGGTTACTGTTTCCTTAACATCATGCACGCGCAAAATCTGTGCGCCTTGCAGTGCCGCAGCCATTGCGCCGCCGATGGAACCGCCTAAGCGTTTTCCAGCGACTTTCTCGCCAGTGATAGCCCCGATGAAGCCTTTGCGTGATAGGCCAACTAATAGGCCTACACCTAGGCCGTGAAATAAGCTCAATTGTTGCAGCAGTTCTAAATTCTGCGCGTAGGTTTTGCCAAAGCCGATACCGGGATCAATCATGATATTGGCGCGTAAGATGCCAGCGGCCTCGGCCTTGGCGATGAAAGCTTCGAGTTGATCATAAACATCCAGTGCCACATCATCATATTTGGGCATCAACTGCATGGTGCGCGGATCGCCTTGGGCATGCATGAGAATGACTGGCGCTTTGGCTTTAGCCACAAGGGCGGCGCTGGCCGGATCATATTGTAAGGCGGAGACATCATTGATGAAGGCAGCGCCTGCGCCAAGCGCTTCACGCATCAGGCCAGATTTGCGCGTATCAACCGAAACGAGATGATTTTGCGCCAACGCTTTTATCACAGGCATGATGCGACCCTGTTCCTCAGTGATGGAAACATCCACAGCACCGGGTCTGGTTGATTCACCGCCGATGTCCAAAAGACTTGCACCATCTTCGATCATTTGTTGTGCAGCGACGATGGCGACACCGGATTGGCTGTTCACGCCGCCATCAGAAAAACTGTCTGGCGTTACATTCACCACGCCCATCACGTGGACATGGCCCAGCGCAAGTGGGCCAAAATTGGCGCGCGGTTGGGTGATGGCGGAAAATGTCGGATGGCTGCGGGCTTCATCCAGTGTGAGGATGCGCCGTGTTATGGTCTTTCCTTCGCGCTCAATCCATTCCGCTTGCGTGAAAGCGAGATCGCGCCTGCCAGCCAAGCTTGCGGCCGTGCCAGCGCTGATCTGCGCAAGCGCGTCAGGGCCGTGGAGCAGGGCCATAGGGCGGAGATAGGTCTTCATGGAGGTGAGTTGTAGCTGCCTATGCGCTCTGCGTCACATGCTTTTGCAGCTAGGGTGATAAAAGCACCGGCAGCTTTGACCACAAATGAGAATCTCCGCCACCGACTTTGAGCGGCGGAGATGAATTATAAAGCGGTTTAACTTTGCGTCTGCGGCTCAAGCGAAGTTACGCTGCGGCTTTTGCCAGAGGTGCGCGGCACAACTGGGGCCGGCGGTTCAGTGGTTGGCTTATCGTCGTCAATGCGCACAATCTTTTTGCCAGCCATTATCTGCTTCACTTCTTCGCCATTCAGCGTTTCAAACTCGATGAGATTTTTGGCCACATCGTGAAGTGCCTTGCGATACTTAGACAAAATCTTCTTGGCCTTGGCTTCGCCATCCGCAATCAGTTTGCGGGTTTCGATATCAATGAGCTTGGCGGTTTCTTCTGATAGGTTTTTGGACTGGGTGAAAGAGTGGCCCAAGAAAACTTCCTGTTCATTGGCACCGTAACGCACGCGGCCAAGCCTTTCACTCATGCCCCATTCCATCACCATTGTGCGGGCAAGCGACGTAGCCATTTGAATATCGCCTACCGCACCGTTGGTAACATTTTTGGCGCCACCGAGAATAAGTTCAGATTCACGGCCGCCAAACAAAACGGCAAGGCG
>PLXI01000026.1 GCA_003151375.1 Hyphomicrobiales bacterium | reverse complement strand
GGCCACTTCTGGCAAGGGCGTTTTGGCTGCGTGGCGATGGATAATGACCATGCGCTTTCGGCATTGCGCTATGTGCTGCTGAACCCGGTGCGCGCTAGGCTGTGCGACAAGCCAGAGCAATGGGAGTGGTCATCCGCACGCGCGTATTTGAAGGGCCGCGATGATGGCATCACCGAAACGGGCGACATGCGAGAGCGCTGCCCAGACATCAAATCTCTGCTCGCGAACACACTCGAACAGGGAGTGGCAGAAATGTTGTTGCGCCGAGCGGAATCCGTGGGCCGCCCATTGGGCAGCGTTAAGTTCCTTGAAAAACTAGAGCGGAAACTTGGTCGGCCTCTCAAAGCAGCAAAGCGTGGGCCAAAACCTGCGGATGGTCCGCGTTAAATGGAGCGTCATCGAATTAACATTAAATGCACTGTCACAGTAATTTGTCACCGTAATTCCCGTAATTCTGTCACCCTAATTCATAGGTAACAGCCATGCAAAAGAAAATAATAGAGGTTGGGGAATCTTTCGATAACCTTTTCAAGGCCCAAGAATTGATTTCAAGAAAAGAATATTTGGATGCGAGGGAACTGCTTGAAACCCACTTCGACGGCAAAAATGTCGATATGGCCAATCAACTCGGATTTATCTATCAACAAAAAGAGTTCCCCGACCACAACACAGACTTGGCACTAAAGTACTATGACATATCTGCCAAGGCCGGAAGCCTCTACGGCATGCATGGGTTGATTGCGTCGTTACGCGAATAGGGAGAAATTGAGAGCGGCTTAAAATGGATGGAAAAAGCGAGCTCAGCGGGGAGCCCAAAATGCTCATTCACGCTCTATCATCATTACAAGGAAAAGAACCGGAAGGTTGCTGAAAACTACTTGTTCAAAGCAATCCAACAAGGAAGCGCCCCTGCTAAACAGAAAATGGCAATCCTAAAGTTATCAGGGCGTTACGGGTTCAAAAAAATATTTGAAGGCTTGTGCGAATATATTTTAAATATCCCAGATGTAATAAAATATGCAAAGGAAAATGCGTGGGAATTACAATGACAGTTCATTTTAACTCTCATCACCTTAACGCCCAGAACACATTCTTTCCCCATCGCCCATAGAGATTTCACACAATCCATTTACTCGACCGCGCAATCAGAAAATTCTCGTCTCGGTGAACGGCGCTGCCTGCATTACTGCTCATACAGCCACTGGTGGCTTTAACTGCCAGCCTCCGCCTTTGCGGCCGATCAAATATCCGGTTCTGTAAAGGGCAACCATATAGTCACGATCAAAAGCTTCCTTGCTTGGGACGGTGAAAGTTGCGGGGATATAGGCAAGATTATAGGCCAAGTCATCGCGCTGCGCGCGTTCATAAAGTGCATCAAGTTCGCCATTGGCTTGGTATTTGACAACAGTTGACAATGAACGTTCCGCAAGCACAGCCAGCTTTGCTTCGATCACCTGATAACGCGGCACGATTTGTCCATTCCTAATCACATAGAGCTGTTGATTGAGTGATAACCCACGTTTAAGAGAGACTGTCCGCAGCATGATCTGCGTCGGCAGGAAAAATACTTGTGCGGTGACGCCCCCGTCCACATGCAATTCATCATAGGTCTTGCCATCTGCCTGAACAATCAGACGCACGGGTGGAAATTGGCCTGGCACAGAAGCAGAAGCTTGCAAAATCTTCCTAAAAAGTGCGGGAGCCTCAGGCCGACCACTTGCGGCAATCGCACCCATGTCCCAGATCACGGGACGTTGAGCATCAATATTTGTTGTGCCAACCAAAAGTCTGCGGCCCGTGCGGTGTTCGCGCGCAACCGCTTGTATGAAATCATCGGTCACATATTGTGCGATAAGCATTTCAAACGGTGTTGCATCAGAAAGTGCTGGCCCACCGAGAAGGCCCCCAATGACATCACTTCTGAGGATATCTTTGGTGGAATGTTGCGTGAAAATTTCGCGTAATTGGGGGTCATAGCCTGGGCCGAGGAATGCAAAAGGCGAGATTATTGCGCCCGTGCTAACACCTGTCACAATATCAAATTCGGGGCGCGCACCCGACTTAGACCAACCCGCCAATAAACCCGCGCCATAGGCCCCATCACTGCCGCCGCCTGAAATGGCCAGAAAGGTGTGAGATTGTTGCCCTGGCGAGGCTCTAAACTGCGCCCGCTGGGCAGCTGCCATACGCACCAGCTTATCAAGATTGTCAGGTTGCGCGTCACCCCAGAACCGAATGTCAGTAAAGCCAGAGATCTTTGCATCATTCAACAGCGGCTCGGGAACGGCCATGCGCGGCAGGCTTTGGCTGCACCCAGGCAGCGTCGCAGAAGCGAACGCCGTTGCCAAAAGCGTAAACTGGCGTCGCGTAGTCATCAATGAAGGGCCCCACTCGCATTCAATTACATTTGCCTTACAACGCGCATCAGGCCAATAAGTTCCCGCTCCAATGCCAAGTCTGCATTCAATAACTGGTGGATGAATGCGCGTGACACTGAAAATTGAAGGTTTACCCCTTTCTTCTTTCTAACAGTCATCGCATAAATGCCGCCATGCTCACCCCTACTCCCAATATTCACGAAGTAACAGCCGATCCACGAAATGCCTCGATTCTGATCTCAGTCAACGGTGAATTATTCCCGCGTGAGAAAGCCGTGGTTTCGGTTTTTGATTCAGGCTTCATAATGGGTGACGGCGTGTGGGAAGGCCTGCGTGTGATAAATGGCGGTGTGCCATTTTTGCGCGAACATATTGAGCGGCTCTATGAAGGTGCGAAATCGATCTTCATGGATATTGGCCTCACGCCAAACAAATTGGTGCAGCAAATTTTTACTTGCATTGATGCCAATAAAATGCGCGACGGCGTTCACATCAGATTGATGGTGACCAGAGGTGTTAAATCCACGCCCTATCAAGATCCTCGCGTGAATATTGGCCCGCCCACGATTGTCATTATCCCAGAATATAAAATGCCAAAGCCTGATGTGTTGGACAAAGGCCTCAGCTTGCACACCGTGAATGTGCGGCGTGGTGCGCCCGATGTGCAAGACCAGAAACTTAATTCACATTCTAAGCTAAATTGCATAACTGCTTGTATTCAGGCGGCAAATGCGGGGGCGGATGAAGCATTGATGCTTGATCCCTTAGGCTTTGTTGCCACTTGTAATTCCACGCATTTCTTTATTGTGCGGCGTGGAGAACTGTGGACGTCGTCTGGGCAATATTGCATCCCCGGCATTACGCGCTCAGCCATTTTGCGGGTGGCGAAATCCTTACGCATCCCCACATTTGAAAAGCAATTCTCACTTTATGATGTGTATGGCGCGGATGAAGCTTTTGTCACTGGAACTTTTGCTGGTGTCACCCCTGTGCGGGTGATTGATGGGCGGCCGGTGCGAAACCCTCTGTCCACGGATGATTGGACGGGTGCTGGCCCCATTACGCGCAAACTTTCTGCGGGTTATAAAAAGCTGGCCGCCAAAGAGGCGACCCGCAAGTTATGACAAACATTTCTATGTGGTCTGGCCCACGCAACATCTCAACGGCCATGATGTATTCATTCGCGGCGAGGGCTGATTGCGTGGCAGTTGATGAGCCATTTTATGGCGCCTATCTCAAAGCCACTGGCCTCAAACACCCAATGGCCAACGAAATTATGGCGGGAATGGAATGTGATCCCCAAAAGATCGCCGCTTTTTGCGCTGCCCCCGCCCCCAAACCGATCTTTTATCAAAAGCACATGACTCATCACATGCTGCCGGAGTTTGACCGCACATTCATCCGTTCACTGAACAATGCCTTCCTCATCCGCTCACCTGAAAAGGTGCTGGCCTCTTATGCCAAGAAACATGATGAGGTTTCGCTTCACGCCATCGGCTTTGTGGAACAGGCAGAAATTTTTGATGAAGTCGTTCAACATTTGGGCCACGCGCCGCCTGTCGTTGACGGAGATATTCATTTGAATAATCCGCGCGCCAGCCTCACGCAACTTTGCGCCGCACTCAGCATTCCCTTTGAAGAGGCGATGCTGGCTTGGCCCAAGGGGCCTAAATCTTGCGACGGGATATGGGCCCCGCATTGGTATAATGCCGCGTGGAATTCAACTGGATTTGGTGCACCAACACATACGCCGCTGCAACTGCCCGATCATCTCAAGCGTATCGCCGATCAGGCCCGGCCCTATTATAAAAAATTAAAGGCCCACGCTTTTATGGCTGACTGAGCAAGAGACGGCATTACCAGGTTCCGCAATTCCGCTTGACGCTTGGTTCCCGTTGGAGTGATCTCAAGCAAATCGAAACCCGCTATCCCAAACAGCGGAGGGTCAAATGAAGCCATTCCAGCGCACGGTTCGCGCCGCGCTTTTCGGTCTGTTGATGTTGTAGGCCGAACCTTGCTTATCCCAATCGAACCTTGTCTTTTCGGTTTCCGGCGATCAAGCGCTCAACTACCCCGCTTCGATCCATTATCTTCCCGATGAGCATACGACGATCACGGCCGCGACGGCCGCCTCTGTCGGCCAACCAGGCGTGCATGATTTCTTCGTGGCCATGGCCAACCAAGTCGGAAACGCCCAATTTGGCGATGCTTTTGTGCTGCAAAGCGCCGATCTCCAGCACTTCATCTTTGCGCCGGGTTTCGGGAACGCCCAGCACGCTGGCGCGGTGTTTTGGTCTGCCCATCCGCCTAGCGGAAATTGCACATACCCCGGCGTCACCCATTTCGATGAGCAATACGCCGCCCCCGGGTCAGTTGTGCAGGATCCGACCCTGCCGCCCAGAAACCTCATCATGATCTACGAAGCCGAAATTCATTGCCCTCCGGCGGCCAAAGGCATGGCTGCGGGCTGGGTCTCAATCGGGGTCGCGCGCTCCTCCGATGGCGGCAGGACTTGGCCTGCGCCAATCGCGCAAAAAGGCTTCAAGGCAGATTGGCTCGAATATGGCAACGGCCGCTATGCTGGCCTCACCCTGCCCGGAACACCGCCGCAAAAACCCGCTGACGCATTCTTCGGTGATTCACTGCCGAGCGCATTCGTCGATGACCGCGACCCGTCGGGAGACTATTATCTCTACGTGCCATACCAGTTCACCGGCGCGCCCGGCGTCAAGGCCGATGCCAGGATTCACATGGCGCGCGCCAAATTGGACGACCACATGGGCCACCATGAGGCTGGCCAATTGCACTTCACCAAGTGGCACGATGGTGGATGGACGCAGGAAGGCCGTGGCGGACTTGAGGATGGAGTGAGCCCTGCTTGTGGTGCAAGCTATGGCGAGAGCAATGCGCAGATCACCTACAATGATGCGCTTCACCGCTATATGATGACATTTGTTTGCACGACCTATCAATGCACCAGTGCCGGCAAGTGCGAGGCAATTGAGGACGCGCTTTATTTCTCGACAGCCACGAGCCTAGGCACCCAGAATTGGACGCCTGCGCAACGGATTGAAAATTCGACCTATCCACGCAAGGCGCAACCGACGGGATGGATCATGGACGGCGGATATCCCTCTTTCGTGTCGCCCGGCTGCGGACAAGGGCATCTTGGTCTTTCCGGTAAAGTATTCCTCCTGAAAGGCAATCCGCTCGGCGAACGGCAGTTCGTCTCGAGGTCATTCACCATCGGACCAATTGCATCCATCGATAAGGGAGCAGGTGCATTAGCGAACGGATGCGCACTGCAGCCATAGCTTGCTGGGTCGAGCAGATATTCGAAAATTGCTGACCAAGTGCGGCCTTTATACAAAAAGCTTAAGGCCCACGCTTTACGGCATGAGCCTTCATCGCATTATGGCTTAGCGTGCAGCAGCCAGTATAGAGGCCACAGCAACAGCAGGCGCAACCGCAACTTTCGCTGGCGCTTCCTTTTCCACCAACATCTCAACTTTTCTGAGATCGGCTTCGGCATCTTTCAAGCGCTCTATCATCGCCTCATGTTGATCGCGCAATTCTGCAACGGTGCGCAAAATATTGTCGCGTCGCCCGCGCACTGATTTAGCCGCCATGGAATAATTCACATTGGCCGGATCAGAAACCCCGGTGCGCTGTTCTTCAAACTTCACATGATTATCAAGATCATCATGCTTGCGCATAAGATCACTGATCATCATGTCCATGTCTGAAACTTGGCGGCGGCAGTCTTCAACCTTGAAACGGTTGAGCCGCAAAAGACTGTCTCTCGAACGCATTTTTACCTCACTTACGCAAACACACCAGTTCAACCATCCCCCGGCAAAAAGCCTGTTGCTTCATGCGCCTCAAATGGCCGAGCCCAAAGTATTTAAATTTGGACTCTATTCACGATTCTCCGAATCAACTACTTAAGGAGAGTCATCTATCAATCGCACATGATAAACAGACAGGTTTAAGACCGGGTAAAGCCCGCAAAACTAAGTGAGGTAGTTTGAGTAAAAGATTTCAGCGGTGCCAGACACACTAAATGTAGTGTGTCGTGACCATACCCTACAAGGGGTGGTAGTTGACTCGCAGCGAATCTAGCCTGTGAAACTTAGGTTTTGTTAACCTTTCTAAGCGTAGATTAAAGAACACAGTTAAGGTTTGGTGTGTGAGGGCACGTCAGGCCAAGTGGACAAGATTCCCGGAAACGGGCAACTAACAAGGGGAATACAATGCGGGTTTTGTTGATCGAAGACGATACAGCCACCGCCCAGTCAATCGAGCTGATGCTGAAGTCCGAGGGCCTCAATGTCTATACGACAGACTTGGGCGAAGAAGGCGTCGATCTGGGCAAGCTCTATGATTATGACATCATCCTGCTGGATCTGAACTTACCAGACATGTCTGGCTATGAAGTTCTCAAAAGCTTGCGTGTGTCAAAAGTCGGTACACCGATCCTCATTCTCTCTGGCCTTGCGGGCATAGAAGATAAGGTCAAGGGCCTCGGCTTCGGCGCTGATGACTATATGACCAAGCCATTCCACAAAGACGAATTGGTGGCGCGCATCCACGCGGTGGTGCGCCGCTCTAAGGGCCACGCCCAATCAGTCATTCTCACCGGCGAATTGCTGGTCAATCTCGATACCAAAACTGTTGAAGTGGGCGGCCAACGTGTGCATCTCACCGGCAAAGAATACCAGATGCTAGAGTTGCTCTCGCTGCGCAAGGGCACCACGCTGACCAAGGAAATGTTCCTCAACCACCTTTATGGCGGCATGGATGAGCCAGAACTGAAAATCATCGACGTGTTTATTTGTAAGCTTCGCAAGAAGTTGGCCAATGCCGCTGAAGGCAAGAACTTCATCGAAACCGTTTGGGGCCGAGGCTATGTGCTGCGCGAAGGCGCACCGCCGATGCCTGGCCACGAAGAAATTATGGCCAACGTGGCCTAACTTCTTACCACGCAGAATTCAAAAACCCGGCAGCGATGTCGGGTTTTTTGTTTGCACGTCGAAGAGCAGTCTTAGTGTGGAATACGCGCATCGTATTGCTTCTGCAGACGGCTCCAACTGTCCCAGAACTGTGGTGGCTTCTCGCCATTCAAACATGCCGCCAAAATATCAAGATGCGTATGTGAACCAGCTGCGAACATCACAACGATGTCCCTATTTGGCAAGCCGCGTTGGATCATGGTGAGCAGCACATCACTGTCCTTAATCTCCAACTCGTATGAAACTTCGCCAAAGCCGTCCCAGGCAATGGCCAGTTTTTGGGCGGGATCAAACGCAGTGATATGACCCTTCAACCGTTGTTCTTCCGGAAAGCCCACTGGACGTTGGCCCGGCGGATCATTCAACTCGTCATTGCGCCAAATAAATTCAACGGGCGCACCAACTTTCGTTTCAAGTTTTCCGGCTGCTAACCACTGGCGGCGCAAATTACTTTCGGTGAGATGCCGCCAGAGCCGCGATGCCGGCCCGGGCAATAACCGCTGGAACTTCAGCGTGCCCGGCCCCATCAACTCACCAAACGCGTTCATTGTTGCAACTTTACTCATAAGTCACCACCTAATTCTGAGCGTCAATATAGTTTTTGACAGCTCCAAGATGGCCGATCCAACCCGTATCGAGCATGCCAACCAATTTCTCATTGCCAGCGCCGAAGCGTTCGAGATTGCGATGCTCAAGCCTGATCACCGTGCCGCCGTCTTTGGCAGCAACAAAAGTGATTTCGACATCAGTCGAAAAATCAGGATCAAAAGCGAATTTTGAATTGATCTGCCAGTGCAGCAAAAGCTTGGAACCAGGTTCCCACGCGGCAACAGTGCCCCAACGGATCTCTTTGCCATTGGCATCGATCTCAAACCACTTGCCGCCCTTGTGCGGTTCCACCACCATGTCGCGGTGTGGCGATTGGCCCATTGTTTGGCCAACGCCCCACCACTTCCCCATGCGCTGGGTGAAAAGTTCAAAGGCGCGCGCTGGGTTTGCTTTAACTGTGGTGCTGTGGACGATTGGTGTAATGCTCATTTGTCTTTCTCCTTTTGCGTTGCGTTTTCATTTTCAAATTCGGCGTCGGCAAAGTCTTTGAATGCGTCGAGTGACTTGGCCCAATGACCATCAAGCCATTCGCGCATTGCAGCGATCCCTCTGGGATCGATCCGGTAGATGTGGCGGGTTCCTTCCGAGGATTCGGTCACGAGTTGGGCCTCCTTCAAAACCCGCAAATGTNNACGGCAAGCCTCTGGCCAGATCGCCAACGGCTGATGGGCCGCTGGCCAGTCTTTGAAAAATATCGCGCCGTGTGGGATCGCCAAGGGCGCTGAAGGCTTTGATTGCTGCTGATGAGTAAGTCATGACTAACGGTTAGTGCAGACTAACTGTTAAGTCAAGAACTATTTTGATGCATGAGTAGCCGATGAATCCTGCCGGGTTTCCGCCACATATTAACCATTGATTAACTCTGCTCTCGCCAAATGCGTTAACAAATGATTAAACTTTTACCCAATGGTGAGCTGGGTCAAAGTTGCGTTATTGAGTTTGGGGCTGGGTATTTGCGCTTCGAACTTTGCTGTGGCTGAAACACCGCCCACACAATACAATATGAGCAAGTTCGAAGGACCGGCATCTGGCCATGCCAATGCCGATCTCCACGGCAACACCCTTCCGCCTATTGGCTATGTTGATTTTTGCGCCCGTGGCGAACAGGAATGCCAATTCTCAGGCGGAAAATTCGGCCCGCTTGTGCTCGACACAGACCTGTGGAACTTGATCAACAATGTCAATTCCACCGTCAACAACACCGTCCAACCACTTTCAACACCAGACCAATATGGCGTGGTGCAATATTGGAACTATCCAGTCACGGCTGGCGATTGCAACAGCTATACGCTGCTCAAAAAGCGCTATCTGGCCGAACTCGGCATCAAGCCCGAAATGTTATTGCTTACGGTGGTGTTGACTGAAACCGGCGAAGGCCATCTTGTGCTCACCATCCCAACAGACAAGGGCGACTATATCTTAGATAATCGCCGCGCCGAAATTTTGCGCTGGGACGAAACCGGATACATCTTCTTGAAGCGCCAATCGCAGGCCACTGCCAAACAGTGGGTCAGCCTGCAAAAATCCACAACACCGCTCATGGTGTCCACGCGCGCACGTTCATTCTTGCCGGATTTTTTGAACCTGAACGCCCGCCGCTCAGTGAAGTAATTTAGGCGACAGCGGTTTTATATTTGGGTTTAGCGATAACCGCCACTATATCATCCGCCGCCATAGCCATGGAAAGTTCCAAGCCAGCGGCTTCAGCAAGCAAGCGGCAATAGTAAGGCTGCACCAAACGCGCATCCAATGTCGCAAGATCTGCTGTGCCATTCAACGAAGCAGCGAGGCTTTCGTTGATCTTGGCGCGCTCTCCCTTGGCATGGATGGATAAGTCACGGCCAACAACTGAAACGGTAACCACGCCACCGCGTGGAATGCCAGTAATCGCCATCAACAACATGTTGAGCAACAATTTCACTTCCTGCTTGGGGCGGTTTTCATGCGGCACATTCCATTCAAGTTTGGCTTTATCATCACCCATAAAAGAGCGGGCGACTTCGCCAGCCTCATTCAAATCGATCAGCGCACCAGCAGAGCCAGAGGCACCAAACGCGATGCGGCAAAATTTCAACTTTGCAGTAGCGGTGCGGGCCGAGGATTTCACCATTTCCAAGGCTGTGGCTTTCATTTCAGCATCAGTATCTGGGTCATCCATCAATTCCAATCCGTTGGCGATGGCCCCAACCGGAGAAATAACATCGTGGCACACGCGCGAACACAGCAGTGCCGCCAAATCAAGATCAGTCAAACGTGTCAGTGTCATGCAAAGCCCCTCAGCGGAAGTATGATTCGTTAGCCTCTTTATCAAAGTTCAAGCTTAAGAACCCATTGACAAATAGCACATCTGCAGCCGAAAGGCGGCTATGGATTTACATCTCACAAGCACTGATCTTTCCAGCTTGGTAAACTTGGCCCTTGAAGCTGGCCAGGCCATCATGAAAGTTTATGGAAAAGACTTTTCCGTTAGCCAAAAGTCAGATGCCTCGCCCGTCACCGAAGCCGATGTGGCGGCAGAAATAATTATCCTCGCTGGCCTCAAACGTTATTTTCCGCAGATCCCCGTGGTTTCCGAAGAAGAATTCAGCGCTGGCCATAAAGTGGCCATTGGTGAGACGTTCTTTCTGGTTGATCCATTGGATGGAACCAAGGAGTTCATTTCCCGCAACGGCGAATTTACGGTCAACATTGGCCTGATCCATAAGGGTATACCCGTCATGGGCGTTGTTTATGCGCCTGCCCTGGGGCAAATCTTCGCAGGTCAGCTTGGACATGGCGCTTCAAAAGCCAGCACACCTGAACTGAGCTTCGCTCCCATAAAAGCACGTGCCTGCCCGCCTGAAGGCCCCATCGTTTTGGCAAGCAGGTCGCATCTGGATGCTGAAACCAAGGCATATATTGAAGCTCAAAAGCCAGCAGGTCTCAGCAATGCCGGCTCATCACTCAAATTCTGCCGTCTGGCTGAAGGTGTTGCTGATCTATACCCTCGCTTTGGCCGCACCATGGAATGGGACATAGCGGCCGGCCATGCCGTATTGCTGGCAGCAGGCGGCAGCCTGACCCAATCTGACGGCACGCCCTTCCCCTATGGCAAAGACGGTTTCGCCAACGGGGCATTCATTGCCAAAGGCGCATAATTTCCGCTTCATTAACCAAGTTGAAATCGCTTTTGTGTCAAATTTGAAGCTGAATAGAATTTTGCCCCGCTTAGGCCGCAGTTATACGGCACATGAAGGGCTCCATTTGAATGAGGCTCCCCATGTATAAGACGTTTATCGCAATTGCATTGGCCACTGTTTTCGCTTTGCCCATCCAGGCCAAGGCCGACCAGCAAGTCAACACCGCCAGCATTTCAAAGGCGCAATCTTCTAGCACTTTCACATCTGAAGAAATTATCGCTTCAGGCCACCAGTTCTTCGGCAATACCACGCGTGGACTGGCCGAAGCGGTTGAATTTGTCTTCCGCCAACAAGGCCAACCAACGGCCTATATTGTGGGTGAAGAAGGTGCTGGCGCCATCATCGGCGGCTTGCGTTATGGCCAAGGCACCATTTATTACAAGAACGGCACCAGACGGAAGATTTACTGGCAAGGCCCTTCCGTCGGCTGGGACTTTGGCGGCAATGGCAGCCGCACGCTGACGTTGGTCTATAATTCGCAAAATCCACGTGACCTATACGCCCGCTTCGCTGGTGTTGAGGGTGCAGCTTATTTCATCGGTGGGCTTGGCGTGAACTTTCAGCGCAAAGATAACATTACCCTGGCTCCTATTCGCACCGGCGTGGGCGTAAGACTTGGGGCCAACCTTGGCTATCTGAAATATACCCCGCAAGCTACTTGGAACCCGTTCTGATTTCCAAAGCGGCGCTGCCTCACCAAAAATAAATTAACATTATAGTAACCACGTCTGTCGCCACTTGTGGGATATACTGCTATCCTCCAGGCATGGAATGCAAATTGCATTGCCAGTTGCATTCTTGGTCTTAACCCCGGTTGGGGCATTTGTGGGTGGTGTCATGTCTCAAATCGAGACGCTTATGGTTTTAGCACTTGGTTCTGCGCTAACCTTTGTGGTGGTTCTTCTATTTGGGCGTTTCTTTTGGGGCATGGCTGTATCAGCTGCCGCCAAACGCACCGCGCGCCACACCCCTATTGAAGTTCTTGATGCACAGGCAGAACGTGACAAACTTCGCGCTGAACATGCCTTGATGGCCCGCAAACTGGATTTGCGGTTAGAGGACATCAAAATGCGCATGGCTGAGCAAATGGCGGAGGTTTCACGTAACCGCAACCGTGTTCAGGGCTTGGTTGAAGAAATCGCCCGAAGGGATGAGCAACTCCGCCGCAAAGATCAGGAAAATGCCAATCTCGAAGCACAGATTGATGTTCACCGCGCTGAACTTTCCGCCGCCTATAAAACCATTGAATCCCAAAATGCCCAAGCCAGCATCACTGAAGCAGAAACGACTCGTTTGCAAAATGCTTTCCGTAAGGTCAGCGCTTCGATGCATGACAAGCAGCAAGCCTTCAATGATCTCTCTGATGATCTGCGCAATGTTGCCTCAGCACCTGTGCCTGCAATGTCTGAAATCCACACGCAAGCCGTCTTGCGCCAACGCGTCGCAGAAATCACCGCGATTACCGCTGACATGAAACGCAGCAACGATGAAGCACCGGTGGTTCAACAGCTGCCCGAAGTGCAAGAATCAACGGCCCCGCAACCCAATCAAGCGCTTTCCGACAAAATCGACGAAGCGCAGCGCTTGTCTGATGATATGGAGCGAGAATTGAAATTATTGGATGATATGTTGGGCCTGGGTAAAACTGAAATCGCGCAAAACCCACCTCCAGCCAAACGCCAACGCTTAGGCGGCAATGTTATCTCACTGGCTCAGCGTATCCGCGCTTTGCAAAAGGGTATGGGCGAATAATAAAAATCATAACGCCCAGCGGTAAAACCCAAGCTATCCATGAATCACTGGCATAGAAAATTTTAAAGCCTGAAGCAGTTCCAAATATCGCCCAAAGCGCCAGATAGATCCGAAAGAACATTGCACCAGAGGTTACCGCCGCCATCATCAGCATGGCGTTGCGATGTGCCGCAATCTCACGTCTCTTGATGTGCCAAATGCCTTTGGCAATAAGGGCTAACCACACGAGACCTTGTGTTGAAAACCCAGCCGCAGTCATGGGTGTCACCGGTGCCGTCAAAGCCACCGGAATGGCCGTAATCCCAGCCACAATCACATCAGTCGCCGCCAAGCGCCCTAACCATTTATGATAACGCGTACCGCGAAAAAAGTATGCGCAAGGCACAAGCAACAAAGCCAAGCCTCCGGCCAGCATGTGAACCGGAAAGATCACCGGCAACAGCTCAACCTTCACCAGCAAAGCTTCGGGGAAACGCTCATTGTCATAAGCCTCCCACATCGCGCGCACAGCAGTGGACAGAATAAATAAGATCAACACCGCAAGCCCCACCCACTTGACGAGCCGCCAAATTGCCATGAAGCTGCGAGAGCTTCTGGGAGCACGGAGGAATTCATGAACAAAATTATCTTGCATGTCACCTTTATCACAGCTGCCCTTGGTGGCAGCACTGTGGCCATGGCCGATACGTCACCCTTTTTTGGCCGCTGGATCAATAGCGAAGATAAGCCGCATTATTCCAGCAAAGGCATTCTCTACAAGACTGTCGATATAGCAGCCTGTGGCAAAGATTTCTGCGGTGTCAGCGTTGATGACAAAGGCGGTTGTGGCGAAACACTTTTTCGCTTTTTGACCATTCACGCCAACGAAGAAATCCTCCAAGGCCATGGTAAGTGGGGCACCACAAAATTGAAATTGCAAATTGAGCAAAGTAAGGATGAAAAAGATCAAAACACATTGCTTATCGGTTTAGGCGATAAGAAATTTGATTTTGAAAGCCGTGAAGGATCAACACCAATCTATAGCGGCACTTATAAATCCACCGGTGCCGCGAAATGCATGGCGGATGTTACAAGCTAAGCCAGTCACATCTCCAAAATACGCTTCGGTGATAATTTCCCACGCAGCAGATCCCTGAGCGCTGTGAGATTGCCCTTCAGCCGCCCACGGCGGTCCACATAAGGCTCTGGCTTCAGTGATTTCAGTGCATTGGCTGCAAAGTTCCTGATCAGCATTCGCGCTATATAACTCTTAGGCACCGTGCCCTTACGCGCCAGATAAACCGAATTGGCGATTTGGGCATAGCCGAGTGTCACGCCACTGCTGCGCCCATGTTTATGCCCCAGATGCACGCCCCATAAATCCGACGCGCGCGCAAAATTACCTTTGCGCTCCACCTGTGCGCGGAAATCGGAATCCTCAAGCCACGCATAACGCGGCAAGTTCTCATCAAAGCGAATACTGCCGATGGCTGAATTGCGATACGCCATGTTGCAACCCACATTGCCGCCATGGGCAAAGCTGTTTGAAACCTTATGCGTCGCTGCAACTTCGCGGTCTTGGCGTTCCACAATAGCATCTGCATCAGAAACACTGATGCCTGCGGTTTTGGTGCCATCATCCAAAATAATACCGCTAAGGCCAATCACATCACCTTTGGTGTCAAACACTTCGGCCATGCGCTCAATCCAGTAATGCGATGGGATGAAATCATCATCGAAGAAAACGATGATGTCATAACGCTTGCCCGTCAAGGCCAGGCCATCATTACGCTGATGTGCAGAACCAACACGCCCGACCAAAGTTGTGAGCTTGCCTTTAATTGGTTTGAGCATGGCAATGTCGCTGGCCTGTGAGCCAATGACATAGATATGATCCGGCACCAGGCTTTGACCCAACAAGCGCTTCACTGTCGCTGCAACAATATCGGGTCGTCCGCGCGTTGCAATCACAACAGCGATTTTTGATTTGGCTTTTTTGATAGGCTTCTTAATCATTACCTTAGCCAGCTTTGCGCGCCCCAAAAGCCCCACGCAATTTGCTATAGGCATTCCACAGCGCAGGCGTTTGCTTGATATAGCGCTTGGTGGATTGAAAGGCTGACCAATAAGCCAGAGCCGCCCTGCCCTTCATNNGGCTCATCACCAATGGTGAAATCAAATGCGGTGTAGCCTTTTTCAATGAAGGTTTTCATCAACTCGCGCATATGAATTTTGCCCGGGCCAAGCCTGTCAGTTTCACCCAGCGCAAAACTGTTGAATACATAATAATAGGCACCGCGAAACATCAATGCGAAATTCGCAGCGGTAACATTTTGTCCAACGTTAAGCTGGCTGACATGAACCAGCCCGCGCTCTTCTGTGGCCATCGCCCGGTAAAATTCCGCATGGCCAGGCTTGGTGAGAAAGTTCGACACACCCTTTTGTTTAAATCGCGCCGATTTCATTTTAATCAAAGTATCAATAAGGGCGCGAATCTCGGTTGGTTCTTCAGGGCTGACCAATGTGACTGCGCCAAGCTTTTCCAGTTTTTTGCGATTTGTGCGGTCTTTATATCTAGCATTGCCATCACGTCTGCTGGCGTAAAATGTTTCCCAATCGCCCAACATCGCCGTGCGATAAGCATGGCTTGGAGTGAGTGATACGTTCAACGACAGTATCGGGTTTGCAAGACCGCAAATTTGATCTGGCATTTTTTCCAGCAGCACAAAGTCATGCTGTAAACCTTGTTGGGCGTCTATCAGTTTTACAATCTGGTGCCAAACATCACGCATCTCAATGCCAGCGGCACGCGCGGCATAATTTGCTGCAAACAGCGGGCAGTTGAAATCATTGAGATCGCTGCCCAGAAAACTCAACTTGCGCAACACACCTGATTCAATTTGTAACGCCATGATAAACAGCGGGCCAAGCTTGTCTTCGGCCACAACCACCACAGGCTTAACCATTTCAATTGTGCCAATATGGCGATACCATTGGTAAGCCCAAGCCGTAGTTTGAAATGGCGTGAGCAATGCTGTTTTTTCGAAAGCCTGCCACGGGGGCTTCACCTGTTCTAAATCATCGTAAATCGTTAAAGTCAGAACGCCATATTCCGCTTGAGCCAGAAATTTGCCGCCGTTTTGCATCGCCGCCTCGTATTGACCGAAAACTTTTTCCATACAGACCTCACGTGCAGCAATTGCCGTGCCAATTGCTTTAACGCCAATGCCCTGACCAGATCGGTTATTAGGCCAGAAGCCTTAACTTAGAGTTGTTACAATACTATGCTTAAAACACTGTTTTGTGCTTGGGACATGATAAACGAGCCCTATGAAATTTGAGTACAATTGAATGGAAAACATGGTTGTTGATTTTCTGCAGGCCTTACCCGATGGCGCACTCATAATCGACCACGAGGGGATGGTGACTGCCTCCAACGTCGCGGCCAACGAGGCTTTAGAACTTGATCCAGGTGGCTTGGCCGCGTCATCGGTGATCAGATCCTCAGCATTTGCAACCGCCTTGGCCAGTGTGCGTTCAACCCACCGTCCAGCAATCATTGATTTCGATATTTATTCCAATCCACCCCGACAAATCAGCGCCCATATTGCCAATCTCGGCTATGACGGCCAAGTATTAGTTATCTTGCGTGATCTCACCCGCGCTCAGGCCATTGAAAAAATGCGCTCGGATTTTGTCGCCAATGCCAGCCATGAAATGCGAACACCTTTGTCTTCCATTCTCGGCGCCATTGAAACCTTGCAGGGGCCGGCCAAGAATGATGCCAAGGGCCGCGACATGTTTTTGGCCACCATGCTCACCCAAGCCCAGCGCATGAAGCGCTTGATCGATGATCTGTTGACCCTCAGCCGCATTGAGCTCAACGCGCATGTTAGGCCCAGCGCCAAAGTGTCTCTGCCTCAAATCGCCAAACAGGCCAGAAGCAACTTGGGCCAGTTGGCAAAAGAACTCGGTGTTGAAGTCAGCCTCACTGGCGATGCAGAAGTTTTCGTTTCAGGTGACGGCGAAGAGCTTTTGCAAGTGGCGCAAAATCTTCTGGAGAACGCCGTCAAATACGGCAGCTCCGGCAAACAAGTTGTAATGTTCTGCGCGAGTAACAGTGAGACAGGAACACTCGCTATTCAAGACTTTGGCAAAGGCATCGCGCAAATCCATTTGCCGCGTTTGACTGAGCGTTTCTACCGTGTTTCCACCCAAGAAAGTCGCCAGCGCGGCGGCACAGGGCTAGGCCTTGCCATCGTCAAACACATTTTGTTGCGCCATCGTAGCAAATTGGATGTGCATTCCATTGAAGGCGATGGAAGCACTTTTTCATTTTCAATTCCATTATTTAAATCATAATCTTATACTGTCATAATACCGTTGCTCCGGTGTCGCAAAAGCCTCATGCGCTTTACTTACATGCTGCGTTGCCGCGCCTTATTGGAGAAAATGATGCCTGCCCAAGATTATACCACTGGCCTTATCGGCTGAGGAGTTTTTATGCCCGATCATATCGTCAAATCCTATGACAATGACCTCACCACTCTCAAATCAATGCTCTATGAAATGGGTGGCATTGCTGAAGAACAGCTGGCCAAAAGCGTTGATGCGCTGATCCGCCGTGACACCAAACTGGCCGATGAAGTCATCCAAGGCGATCAGCGTTTGGATGAAATTGAAATCGAGATTGAAGAAAAAGCCGTTTTGACCATCGCCAAGCGTCAGCCACTGGCTCAGGATTTGCGCAACATCATGGTTGCGGTTCGCATCGCTGCTGATATTGAGCGCATCGGTGATCTTGCTAAAAACATCGCCAAGCGCACCCACGCCATTGATGCTGCTATTCCGCGCCGCCTGGCGACGGGCTTGGAACGTATGGGACAACTTTCGAAATCTCAATTGAAGTTGGTGCTCGACGCTTTCGCTGCCAATGACGCCGTTAAGGCCATGGATGTGTGGCGCCATGACGAAGATTTGGATGCGCTGTTTAATTCCATCTTCCGCGAACTTCTCACCTATATGATGGAAGACCCGCGCATGATTAGCGGCTGTACACATCTGCTTTTTGCCACAAAAAACATTGAACGCATTGGAGATCACGCCACCAACATCGCCGAGAATATCTATTATCTCGTGAACGGCGAAATGTTGCGTGAGCAGCGCCCCAAGAAAGACGATACCAGCACAACAGCAGTTCATCTTGGTGCCGCAAGATGACGGCCTCTGTACTTATTGTTGAAGATGAACCGGCAATCCACCAACTGCTCAAATATAATTTTGAAGCTGAAGGGTTTCGCACCCGAGTGATTGAATCTGGCGAAGAAGTACATGCCGCAATCGCTGACGAAACGCCGGATTTACTGATCCTGGATTGGATGTTGCCGGGCCTTTCGGGCATTGAAGTTTGTCGTTTGTTGCGGGCTCGAACTGAAACCCAAAAGCTTCCCATCATCATGCTCACCGCACGTGGCGAAGAATCAGAGCGCGTACGCGGCTTTGCTACCGGGGCCGATGATTATGTGGTGAAGCCATTCTCGGTGCCGGAATTGATGGCGCGTGCCAAGTCAATGCTGCGCCGCTCAAAGCCTGAGGCAGTGGCCGATGAACTCATCCGCGGCGAAATCAAGCTCGACCGCGCCAAGCGCCGCGTTTCGCGCGGGGTGCGTGATGTTAATCTTTCGCCCACTGAATTCCGTTTGTTGGAATATCTCATGCAATCACCGGGCCGCGTTTATTCGCGGGCTCAATTGCTTGACCGCGTTTGGCACAATGATGCTGAGGTCGATGAACGCACGGTGGATGTGCATGTTGGTCGTTTGCGCAAAAACTTATCGCGCGGCAAAGAAGACGACCCGATCCGCACGGTGCGCGGCGCTGGCTATGCCTTTGATGAACGCTTCGGCAAATAAAATTCATTTCTAATTCAACGGCACGTTCACTCTCGCGCCGGCGGCAGAATAGCTTGATAGTTTTTTGCGACTCAGATTCACAACCGCAAACAGCCGATCACCACATATATCGCAACACGCCCTTGCCCGCGTAGGAACTACTGACGTTCGAAAAATCGCCTTCAATGGAAGCGGCTGCCGACAAACCGTTGAGCCATTTCATATCCACCGAGGCGGTGGTCAGCACGGAGTCGTTTGGCTGCGCCGCCCCGTTC
>PLXI01000078.1 GCA_003151375.1 Hyphomicrobiales bacterium | reverse complement strand
CAGTTAAAAGTGGTGAGCCACCTGGCGCGCGATTTGGATTTGCCCATTGAAATTGTCGGCGTGCCAACAACGCGTGAATAGGACGGCTTAGCCATGTCATCGCGCAATGCCTATCTGTCGGCGGCCGAGCGGCAAGTCGCCGCCGCCATTTACCGCACGCTGAATGAAGCAGCCGCGATGATCCGCGCTGGGGCCAATCCAGCACAGGGGGAAGCCCATGCCACAACAGCACTCAGCGCATTAGGCTTTAAGGTGGATTATGTGGCGGCCCGCAACGCTGAAACTTTGGCCAAGCCGACATCGGCGAGAGAGAACTTGCGCCTGTTGGCTGCGGCCTGGCTGGACAAGACACGCCTGATCGACAATATCGCGGTTTGATTTTTACAATAGCCCGAGGGCGGCTAATTCGCGCTGCATTTTTTCTGGCATGGCGGCATCAGCCTTATTGCTAGCACTCAAATCGGGCGGCGCATCCTCACCTTCCAGATAACGCCATCCTTGAAAGGCGCGGCGCGGCATGGGGCGCACAGGCACAATCTTTGGTGCAAAGTTTATGCGGCACCGCTTAATGCCATCGCCGCCCGTCACCTGCTCAAAATTAACAATGGGCTGGCGGCACACGATCATACCGCGCATCACCCAATAGAGTGATCCGCCCGGCAAGATCTCACTTTCGCGTTTAGGATAAGCTCTTGTCACGTGATCAAGTGTATCGCGCCCGGCCTTGGCTTCTTTCACCCAGGATTTCAATTCGGCGATCTCACTCACTCCAACGCAAAGTTTGACCAGATGTAAAACCATGGAACAGCTTTAGCCGATGCGGTGCTGCCGTGGCAGCTTTTATCAACAGGTTTTGTGAGTTTTGACATTTTCGTCAAAAGTCATGCTGACCTTGCGCCCTCTTCGGCCTGTTGAAACCAATGGCTATCCACCTCTTGGAAATCAAAGGACTTCACCTTTTTGAGGCCAATGCCATGGCGGATCATCAGCTCAACCAATCTTTGGCCATTAATCAATGTGATGCGGCGTGTGACACTTTTCACGACCATCATCGCAGGCAGGCTAAATTGGCCGGTGGTCACAAATACACCCTTGTTGGCACGGCGGGTTTCGAGACTTCCTAAAAAATCACGCACAGCACCTGCACCCACCACACCGCCCGGGCGCAGGCGTTTGGCTTGCAGGTAAATGGCATCAAGGCCGAAATCATCCAGATCAATAACCCCGTCAATGCCACCATCACCACTGCGCCCTACTTTGTGGGCCCTATCAGCTCGCGTGCTGGCAAATCCAGCAGCACGCACCACATCAAGGATCAAGCCTTCAAAGCAACTGTGGGTGAGGCAATGAATACGCCCAAGCAGTGCGGCGGCCAATTCCCTTTCATGCGATGCCTGAAGCAGGTCAAGTGCCACGAGGCAACGGCTCTGCGCATTCTTATATTCAATTTCCGATCGCGGCGGGTGGGAAAACTCAAACTCTTCCAGCTCCTCATTTTCGCAAAGTGGTTCAGAGTTCACTACGCGGATAGCTGCTTTCGGTTCCATACCAAGGGCGCATAAGGCCCGCATAATCTTCTGATTTCATTTTGCCCACTCAGCCGATTTTATATTGGTGCACAAAATGCAGACTTTCGCAAAAACGCGTTGCGTGCAACACAGATCGTCTAGCAAGGTTAGTTTCTTGGGTTGGGTCCTGCTTAGTGCAGTGTGGGTTTTTGAATTTTTGGCCGTCTGGCTTCCAACATATAAAATATGATGAGGCCAGCAAAAAAGCCGCCAAGATGGGCTTCCCACGCAATTTGGGTGTTAGGTACAAATGAGTTGGAAAGATACGTTGTCGCGCCTGAGAAGAACGTCAAAGCCAGCCACATCAAACTGAAGACAAGTGCGGAGCGGTTGCTGATCAGCTCTAACGGCCGCAGCACGCGTCCACGCCCGTAAATCAACGGAATTGAGGCTGCCAGCAAAGCTGAAACCCCGGCGGAAATGCCAACGAGGATCAACGGATCGCCCCAGTGAACCGCCAATGTCGTCAATGCCCCTGCAATAATACCGGCGGCGAGAATGAGCAGATAACGCAGATTGCCAAAATAGGCCTGCACGGGCTTAGAGAAAACCGCCAGCCACAGTGAATTTAATAATACATGAGACCAACTGGCGTGGAGAAAGCCGTAGGTCAACACGCTCCACCACTTGGCACCTATGGCCTGTTCAAATGGTGCCGCGCCAAAACGTGCCGGAATGAATGCAAAATCATAAAGTGCAAAGGTTTGCGCCGTTGGCCCGGCCAGTTGCAGACCGCCGAATATGACGATGATCAGCCCAACCACCGCCCACACAATAATCGGCAATTGCACGGCAGGCGCTGGTTTGGACTTACGAAAATTAATCACGTTCGATTGCTCTGTCACACATCTCTCCACCCCCACCGCCACTTGGCACGCCATCTGCAGCGTAGGCCAGCAAGGTTCAAATCGGGACAAGCCACCAAGGCTTGGCCCAGTAATTAAGGATAGGCTATGCAGGTTCACAATCGCAACGAAATTGAAAGCGCATCAGCGCATATTTCTCATGCTGGCAGCCGCGCTCTGTTTCGTCATTGGGAGGCTTTGCG
>PLXI01000187.1 GCA_003151375.1 Hyphomicrobiales bacterium | reverse complement strand
TGCTAGACGGGCTAGCACCTCAAGCATTGCAATGTGATGGCCTGATGAACTCTGATTCAACCAATATCAAATCCGCTCCGCAAGTTACGGCAAGGCCAGCTCAAAACTGGTTTAGCGCGCAACTGGTGGTGATCGTCGCCGTATTGTTTGACTTTTTTGAAACAGTGGTTGGCGGAAGTTTGGCTGCATTTATTTATCCCGGCTTTCAGTCAGGTGCCAATTGGTCAGCCTATGCGACATTCATTGGGCTGGGTGGGGTGATATTTTTTATCACACAGGTAGTGTCGCGCTGTTACGCATTTAGCGTTTTACTCACGCCCTACCGCAAACTCACAGCCATGGTCGGTGGCTGGATCCTCACTTGCACGGTACTCTTGGTATTCACCTTCCTTTTCAAGTTTGGCAATGAGCTTTCGCGTATTTGGTTTGTAACCTGGGCCACGTCGGGTCTGTTGTTTTTGATCGCTTGGCGTTTGGGCTATGGCGAATTGATCCGCTATCTGAACCAAGACGGCCGGTTCAACAAACGCGGCATTTTAGTTGGCGGCGGAAATAATGCGGCTCACGTGATCAGTTTGATCGAGAACTCGCATGAAGGCGGGATAAACTTGCTTGGCATTTTTGATGATCGCGCCAATAACCGAGCACCCGCTGAGGTCAAGAACTTGCGCAAGTTGGGCAAAATCGATGATCTCATTTCATATGTCCGCAGCAATCCGGTGGATACCCTCATCGTCACTTTGCCAACCACAGCGGAGACACGACTTGCGCAGATTGTAGAGCGATTGTGGGTTTTGCCCGTCAACATCCGGCTTAGTGCGGCCAGCCAAAAGCTACGCTATACCAATCAATCATACAGTTATATCGGCAACCTGCCGTGCTTTAATCTTTACGACAAGCCCTTGGGTGAATGGGGCCCATTGATGAAAGATATAACCGACAAAATCATCGGTGTATGTGCTCTCGTCGCATTATCTCCAGTATTTCTAATCACAGCCATTGCCGTGAAGCTCGACAGCAAGGGCCCAATCTTCTTCAAACAAAAGCGCTATGGCTTTAATAATGAATTGATTGAAGTTTACAAATTCCGATCAATGTACATTGATCAGTCCGATGCAACGGCTTCAAAGCTGGTCACCAAAGGTGATCCGCGTGTAACGAAAGTCGGCCGCTTCATCCGGCGCACCACGATTGATGAACTGCCACAACTTTTTAATGTGATGAAGGGTGAACTTTCACTGGTTGGTCCTCGACCCCATGCCACACAAGCCAAGGCGGGAAGCGCGCTTTATGAAAATGTAGTGCGCGGCTATTTCGCTAGACACCGTGTTAAACCAGGTCTCACCGGTTGGGCACAGATAAACGGTTGGCGAGGCGAAACGGATACGGAAGAAAAGATTGAACGGCGCGTGGAATGCGATCTCTACTACATTGAACATTGGTCGCTCACTTTTGATCTCTACATCTTGGCACGCACGCCGCTGGCCCTCATCACCACGCAGAATGCCTATTAAGCCGATGGCAATCGCCACTGAGAAAATGAACTCACGGCCATCAAGGTTTTCCTTAGAAGTAATCAGAACGTCATGTATCTCAGCGATTTTTATCTCATCTTTCTTCGTGAAATTTGAACCGGCGTTAGCTGATCTGTTCAGTTTCATCGCAATCTTATTGTTTGCCACTAGCGGGCTGAATTTTGCGCGCAGCTTTGTTGCGCCTTTGCTCTTCATGATCATCTATCTGCTGGCGGGTGTGGTGTCAGCCATTGGCATTGATAGGCCGGTTGTGCCTCCATATTCTGACCAACCGTTACAATACTCAATGGTAACGGCGTATATCAGTATGGTGGCTATTTTGGTGGCGGCTTATGTGGCGGCTGATCCTTCACGTCGCTATTTGCAAATTGAAAAGGCTTGGTGGATTGGGGCAACTATTGGCTCAGTCCTCGGATTATTGATTTATCTTGGTTTAAAACCACTCATAATGGTTATCAGCGCTATTGGTGAAGCGCCGAGCGTTAGCTACGCCTTTCGTGCGGTCGGCGGATACAAAGACCCAAATGTGTTTTCAACCTGGCTGGTGTTTCCGGTCGTCAGCATGATTCAAGCTTTGGTGCTCGGTCGCTTGCGCATCGGCATCTTATCGGTGTGTTGCTTGCTGGTGAATACATTGGCCCTGCTCTTGGCATTCTCGCGCGGGGCCTGGTTTGATTTGGCAGTTGCTTCAATTTTGACCATTGGCCTCAGCATTCTTCTCACGCCCTCGTTGCGTCAAAGACGCTATGTAATGCTGCTTAGCATTGGCGGCGGATTTCTGATTGTGATCTTGCTTGCGGGCCTTTTGTCAATTCCATCACTCAACGCAGCGTTTTTGGACCGCTTCGTTTTGGTGAAGAGCTATGACGCCGGTGAAACTGGTCGCTTTGGTAACCAACTGAACTCGATACCAATGTTGTTGCGTATGCCGATGGGTTTTGGCCCTTATCAGTTCGAGCAGATTTTCGGCGAGGCGCCACATAACACTTTCCTGAACTCATTTGCATCAGGAGGCTGGACTGGCGGCATCGCCTATATTCTCTGGTGCCTCTCTACTTTTTATATGGGCATCAAAACCGTTTTCACCCGTTCACCCTATCAAGCCTTTGCCGTGCCTGTGGTGATGACGTTCATCGTGATGACCATGCAAGGCTTGCAGATTGATATTGAACATTGGCGCCACTGGTTCTGGATGATGGGCTTAATTTGGGGCCTGTTTGCAGCCATGCAAAAATACATCTCCAAGGGCGATAACCCGAACGCTGTATTAGCTGGCTGGAGCGTTTCGTGAGGGATTAGTTGGTCGGAGCGACAGGATTCGAACCTGCGACCCCTAACCCCCCAGATTAGTGCGCTACCGGGCTGCGCTACGCTCCGACTTGGGGGTGATCTAGCATTGCTGCGCCAAATGTCCACCACAAAGCAGCTCAAGAATAGCTAAAGCTGATCGGGCCGAAGGCTTCGCAAAAGACTAAATAAAATTCAATAGAGGGGAATGACGGGAATTAACCGACTGGTTCGGCTCTGCCCAATTCCGCTCTAGCTAACTGCATCCAAAAACTTGCGCGCATCGCCCAAATCTTTCAGGGCCGCCCGCAAGGCCTCAGACTGGGTTGGAGAAAGCTTGTGAATCTCAAGCGGCGCTTCGCCCACCGTGCGTGCCAATGGCGCTCTTCCAGGGCGCGGAGCCACTTTGGCCGTGCCTGGAGGAGGTGCAATACCTGCTGCAACTTCACTTTTGCGCGGCATGATTTCGCCGCGCCCAATACCTGCCACATAGACTTGGCCCTCATCTTTCAGGATGAGTTGCACACCTCGAATGGTGTAGCCTTTTTTATAAAGTAAATCATGAATCCCGCGCAGCAGTTCCACATCTGCGGGACGATAATACCGCCGCCCACCCGCACGCTTCATAGGCTTGATTTGGCTAAAACGTGATTCCCAGAAACGCAGAACGTGTTGGGGAACAGTCAAAGATTCAGCGACTTCACTGATAGTGCGGAAAGCATCCGCCGATTTTTCAATTATCATGGCACCTTATTCCCCCGTTCAACGGTTTCACGCAAAACCAAACCTTAATCGAGATCGTCTTCACCCGGATCAAGGCCGTTCACAACGTTCTTCATGATTTGGCTTGGGCGGAACACCATCACACGACGCGGCGTAATCGGAACTTCAACGCCGGTTTTAGGATTGCGGCCGATGCGCTGGCGTTTGGATCTGACCATAAATGTTCCGAAGGATGAGAGTTTGACAGAATGTCCCTCAACCGCTGCCTGTGAAACCAAATCTAGAACCGAATTGACCATATCCGCTGATTCGGCGCGAGATAGGCCCACCTCTCGGTGCAAGACTTCAGTTAAATCGGCGCGTGTTAGTGTTTTGCCGCTCATTTCCGCCTCCGCATTGGGTCTGTTCAATTAAGCCAATTATACTTGTCTGGCAAGTAAGATTGCATAATCT
>PLXI01000001.1 GCA_003151375.1 Hyphomicrobiales bacterium | reverse complement strand
GCGAAAATGGCGGGCAATATACCCATGGTGTGATCTGGTCGATCTTTGCTCATGCGGCATTAGCCCAACCAGAACGCGCCGAGCGCTTGTTTGCTATGATTAATCCAATCAACCATACGCGAAATGAAGTTGATGTTCAAAAATACAGGGTGGAGCCCTATGTGATCGCAGCAGATGTCTATGCAGTTGCGCCGCACACCGGAAGAGGCGGTTGGACTTGGTATACAGGCTCTGCGGGTTGGATGTACCGCGCCGGGCTAGAGGCAGTTTTGGGCATCAGACGTGAGGGCAACCAACTGCGGGTGAAGCCATCTCTTCCAGCAACCTGGCCTGAGGCCGAGGTGAGCATACGATTTGGCCAGACAACATATCACTTGAAGCTTACCCATGACGCCTCTGCAATAATTGAGATTCAGCAGGATGTGCGCGCAACTGAAGTCGGCGAATATGTTGTCATTTTGCGTGATGACGGTGCAAACCACAATATTGTTTTGCCTGCCTAATTTGCCAATTACGGTCAATAAAAAAGCGGATCGCCGCCGATCCGCTCTGGAATTATTGGTGGTATGCAAATGGAGAGTTACATCTCTTCCATTTCGTCCAGCCAGTTGTCGATTTCGGTTTTGGCTTCTTCTTTTTCGTAGCCATAACGCTTCTGGATGGCGCCTTCGAGTTCTTCACGGCGACCTTTGATCGTCGTCAGATCATCATGAGTGAGTTTGCCCCAATGCTGTTTAGCTTGGCCACTCATCTCTTTCCAGTTACCTTTGACACGGTCCCAATTCATAGCGATCTCCATTTTTATGCAGCGGTGGGCGTCATGCCCTACCTCATCATAAAACGTCGAAAACACTTTCAGGTTCCGTGGCTTTTAAGCGGTAGCGCCAGTTTTTCCGTTAAAGAAAAGAGCCTGGCTCACCACCGCTTTGACCATTTCGGGCATAAATGGCTTGGTTATCAGGAACGTGGGTTCGGGATTTTCGCCCGTTAACAAGCGCTCTGGGAACGCCGTAATAAAGATAACGGGAACTGTAATATTCTGCAGTATGTTTTTAACCGCATCAATGCCCGAACTGCCATCGGCCAGTTGGATGTCAGCTAGAACCAAACCCGGCTTTTGTGATGCCGCCAGCTGGATGGCTTCCTTTTCTGTGCGCGCGATACCGGTCACTTTATGGCCCAAGCTTTCGAGCACGGCCTCAAGATCCATGGCAATAATTGGCTCATCTTCTATGATCATAACGTCTGTTGCCACTTGATGAAGGATGCTATCTGAAGCCTCTTCTAAGAGCATTTGTGTCTCGACGACTGTATTGCCCAGAATTATTGCAGTTTCCGCAACTGTAAAGCCCTCAACAGCGCCCAGCAAAAATGCTTCACGCGCCTTTGGGGTAATATTGGCCAGTTGACTTTGGGCGACGTCCTCCCAAGTGAGGTTATCGCTAGACTTGCGCAAATTGAGCGAAATCGACTGCCATAATTGACAAAAACTACGATAAATCGCAACGCGGACAGTAGGCTCAGGGTCAAACTGGCCAGGGTCGGCAATCAGGGTTTCAAGTAGCGCCACGACATAGGAATCACCGCTACTTTGGCCGCCTGTTAAAGCTCTTGAGAATCGTCGTAAATATGGAAGATGTGGTGCGATATCGGCTGCAAGCTTCATGAAATCCCCGTAATTATTAAGATTATCGAAGGCCTATAATTTGATGTTAACTGGCCTCGTGTTAAATGCGCCAAAACACGTTTGGTTCCATCTTGTCGGCTACTTATTAACATGGAACCATTCTTTAATATAAACGTTTTTATTTTTATGATTCCCCGGGCGCAAATATCCTATATTGCAGCTCTCCTGCGATTTTTAACTGTTCAAGGTGAACGATGGTTGACGCCGACAAGAAGCAAAATAAGGGAAACAGATCAGAAAAAATGGTTCGACCTATGAAGATATCCACACGGCCAGACGTTACCGATCTTATAGGGCAACGACTTCGGAAATTTTATGACGAGGTAACGGAGCAGCCCGTACCCGATCGTTTTTTGCATCTCTTGGATCAGCTTGATGAAGCAGCTTCTTCCAAGAAGTCAAAATGAATTTCGAAAAACTGTCATTGAAATAGGAATAACTCACTCATGAGCATTTCTAAGAGTTTTCGTGATCAGGTCATTGCCGCTATTCCGGGCCTTCGTGCGTTTGGACTTTCACTCACTGCGCGTGGGGACCGTGCCGATGACCTCGTGCAAGAGACACTCATGAAAGCTTGGAAATATCATGATAGCTTTGAGCCTGGCTCAAATATGAAGGCCTGGCTCTACACCATTCTACGAAATGAATTTTATACCCAGTTGCGCAAACGAAAACGCGAAGTTGAGGATGCTGATGGTTTCTATTCCAATAAGGTGGCAGTGAATGGTGAGCAGGAGGGGCATTTAGATATGGCCGACTTGCGTGTTGCCCTATCCAAACTGGTTGACGATCAGCGCGAAGCGCTCATCCTCGTTGGTGCCTCTGGGTTTTCATATGAAGAGGCCGCAAAGATTTGCAAAGTCGAGATCGGTAC
Organism: Hyphomicrobiales bacterium; assembly: GCA_003151375.1. Taxonomy (GTDB): domain Bacteria; phylum Pseudomonadota; class Alphaproteobacteria; order Rhizobiales; family Aestuariivirgaceae; genus Aestuariivirga. The sequence goes on along the minus strand of PLXI01000001.1, from coordinate 22,555 downwards.
AATTAAAAGCCGCGTCAACCGCGCAAGGGCGAAGCTGGCGGAACTTCTAGACATTTCTCCCAACGAAAAATTTGGTCCAGATTCGAGTACTGAAGCAGTTCTCAACAATCCTTTCCGGAACTAATTAGGCCCTCTAGCGTTGTAGTTAAGATCGGCATCACGTGGCGATTTGGTTCTTTCGTTTTAGATAGACGAAGGGGTCACCCTAAGTTTTGCCGACAATAAACAGCACTGACGGAGGTTAAATTGATCAGCACCATTCTTATTATCATCCTCATTCTTTTTGTTCTCGGCGCTTTGCCCAACTGGGGCCACAGCGCGAATTGGGGTTACGGACCATCCGGCGGCTTGGGCCTCATTTTGTTGATCGTCGTCGTTTTGGTGTTGATGGGTAGGATATGAGTAGTGAACTGCCGGTGGAACCAACGTCGGCAGATCACGTTTACCTACGACAGATTCGCAACATACTGCGAGGATTGCTTTTTATTTCCGTCGTAGCGGCAATGTACTTCGCCCGCGATTTTTTGTTACCGGTGGTTTTAGCAGTCTTCCTCGCGGTCACGCTTCGCCCAGCAGTTCGCTATTTGGATCGTCGCGGCATTGCACCAGCTTTAAGTGCTATAGTCTTTGTAATCGTAATTTTTCTGGCCAGTGCTGCCGTTGCATACTTATCAAGCGGACCAATAATGTCGTGGTTCGACCAAGCGCCGCAACTGTCACGAACCTTTGCGCAAAAGTTCAGTGGATTGAGCGCTCAAATGAATACGATCAGCAACATTACACAAAAGCTGACCACGGCGACAGATTCTGCAAATGGAAATCCAGCCCAAGAGGTGGTCATCCACACTTCAGCCTTGCCCGCAATGATTGGTCTGGTTACCGGCTATCCGATGCAGATACTCATCACATTGGCCGCCACTTTGGTAATAGCCATTTTTATCATGGCATCCGGCAATCTATTCTATGAAAAATTGGTGCGCATCTTGCCCCACCTCACGGCTCGCAAGCGCGCCTTACACATTGTCTATGATATCGAAAATGCTGTGTCGTCCTATGTCCTCACGATCACCGCACTTAATGCCACGTTTGGCGTTTTAATTTGCATCATTTACTACTTTCTCGGCATGCCGTTGCCCTATTTATGGGGATTTTTGGCTTTCGCTTTTAATTTTTTTCCTTATGTGGGCGCACTTACTGGCTTAGCCTTGTCTGCCTTTATGGCGATCATCACATTTGATCAATTGGGTTATGCTCTGCTCGTTCCACTCAGCTACACTGTTCTGTCGCTCTCAGATTCCGAAATTATCAGACCGCAAATTCTGGGCAGAAGTTTGCAAATGAATGCTGTGGCGATTTTGCTTTCATTGGCATTTTTCACCTGGCTTTGGGGTCTCGCAGGGGCGGCGATCGCCATTCCTCTGCTGGTTTGTCTAAAAGTTTTTTGTGACCATTTTGAACAATTGTCAGGCTTGGGTGAGTTCATCGCAGCGCGTGACGTTGAAAAAGTGCCTGAAACTACGCCCGAAGCCTCGACCGGTTCGCCCTAATCACCCACAAGAAAAAGCCACCACGCTGTCCTGTGAAGGAGAGCGGGGTGGCGGTTGAAGTTTAGGACAAACTATTTACGACGTTTTGGCGTAGGCCCATGTTGCATCCTTGGCAGCAAGGCACCCACAACAAGACCCAGACCTAGGCCTACAGCTCCTACCACCAGAGGTCTCTGCTCGGCGAAGTCCATAGCTGCCTTTTGATCTGGAAAATTAAGCTTGCGCGCAGCCGCAGGCAGATGTTTTGCAGTGGCGCCCGCCCAATCGGATGCTGTGTGGAACGCTGTTTTACCACGATTGAAGAATTCTTGTGCTTGCTGGCTGTAACCTGCAACTGAACCTGATGCACGTTTGGTTGTCGTCTTCAAAGAGGCGGCACGACGCCCTAACTTGGACTTCGCCTTACGCGCCATGACCTTTGCGCCAGCTGTAGCTTTGGCTTTTGTTGTTTCTACGGACTTTGTTTGAGCTATCATGGTTCTTGTTCTCCTGTTTTAATACGGGGGGTTTTAGACTTAGTAAATTTGAAAAAGTTTCGACTCACCTGAAACGTGTTGAACAGCCACGCCGCTCCTGCAACCGCCACAGCTGATACCAGTGCTTTGTTGCGGCGCTTATTCATCAACTGGCCAACAGTTTCGTCGACGAGCCCATAAACCGTTAGCTTGGGCAGAATCTCTACCCAGGTCTGATGAAACTTTTCGCGCGATTTGCGCACGACTTCGGCTTTTGATTCAACTTCGTTCATGATGTTTTGCGCTGACCGTTCAACCATTTAAAAATCGTGCCAACTGGTTTATGTTTTCGCGTGAGAAAACTGACACCCAGCCAACCCAAAAAGATTGTTATTACCATCATCACCAAGCCGGCAATGAGATATGCCACTGCCGGACTATTGAAATAAGGTTCAAGTTCTAGTGCCAACGCCTGAGACAAGATGACAAAAGCTGCAATTGCCACAGCAAAACTTGTTAAGCAGATAAGAACGCCCGTAACATATTGTTTTGCCAAACCAGCTGCTTCAGCGTGGGCCAAATCCAGTTCTGCCCGCGCAACCTCCAGCCCTTCATCTGCAAGTTTCTTAAGGAGTTCGCTTAGGCTACGCTTTTCATGCGTTGCCTTAGGTGTGGGCATGCGCTGAGCCGTTCATGGTTCGGCGGGCGACGGCACTGGGTTGCTTGGATTTTTGCTTAGATCTCTTCGTGCGCTGGCCGCGCGTCTTATATGAATTTGGTTGTGAGGACGTGGTCGCCAAATGGGTCACGGCCAATCCAGCCGCTGCGGCAACACCCAAAGTAAGGAGAGGCCGACGTCGGGCCAAAACGGTGGCGTCACTCACCATGTGCTTTATGTCGGTATTCAGAACATATTCGGCGAAGTTTCCTATGTTTTCCGAAGCTAAATGTGCCTGCCGCTGCAGTGTTGGTAAATCGGTCATTGACGCAGCATAGTCNNTGAGACATTCCTTCATTTGTTTGCTTATACATCCGCTTAGATTTAGCCATGACGAGGTACTCCCATTTAAATTGGTGTGACAATAAAACGTTGTAAAGTTGAATTTGTTCCCGGCTCACCACCTTTTTTTCGAAAATAGTAGCATTCACCCGCCACCGATGGAACCTCTGCGCCGACAGTGCATTAGGTGCGCACAATGTTAAAAAAAGCTAATGTGCACTTTGGTGAAGTTCCCTAGTTATGTGGAAAACCATACCCTATCCTACGGTTGATACTTTGCCAGCAGCCCTAGTTGAAAGCGAAGAGCGCCTAAGGCTCGCAGCAGAAGCTGCAGACTTGTTTGCCTGGGAACTGGATCTTGAGAATAACACTCTAAAATGGTCGCATAATGCGGCACGCGTTCTTAATTGCGCCGCAGATCAACTTACGTCTGATCCTGCTCAACGGGATTTTTTTATAAATCTTGATGATAGGTTGGAGGTTTTAAACGCATACGAAAATGCCAAAGCGGCTCGGTCTGACAAATTTGATGCCTCATTTCGCGGGCTCGAGGGCGACAAAGACCATGCTTTCTGGCGAATGTTCGGCAGGATCATCTATGACGATCTTGGGGTTGCTACCCGTGTTGTTGCAGCCACTCAAAATATAACATTTCAAAAAAATGCCGAAGAGGAGTTGCGCCTTTTGGCGCAGCGGTTGGCAACTGCGGAAGAGGCAGCGGGAACTTTAATTTATGATTGGAACCTTAGAACAGGCGAGGTGTGGCGCAGTGCCGGAACAGAGCGGGTTCTGGGCTGGACAGCCCAAGAAATGGGAACCTCTATGGCCAAATGGGCGGAACTGCTTCATCCCGCTGACGCGCCACACATGAAGGCAATGGCGCAAGCAGATTTTACGCTATTCAATGATCACTTTGTGGTCGAGTATCGCCTGCGTCATAAATTGGGTCACTATGTATGGTTGCTGGATTCGGGGCGCGTTTACCGCGATGCGCAAGGCAATGTATTCCGGGTTGCCGGGGCCCTCGTCGATATTTCTTCTCGCAAGCGTGCTGAAGCCTCAAGTAACCGCCAAGCTGCGATGATTAACTTATCATTTGAGCCGATATTTGTGTGGCATCCCGAGCGTGGCATCGTAGAATGGAACCAAGGCGCACAACAACTTTATGGCTACACGCGCGAAGAGGCAATTGGTCAACCCAGCGACACTCTATTGCAGACCATTCGGCCTATAACGCAAGAAAAATTATTAGAAATTCTTAAGACGGAGAACAGCTGGCAAGCGGAGCTGCAACGTAACGCCAAGGGCGGTCGGCAACTCATTGTCGAGAGCCGCTACCAGCTTATTGATGTCGATGGCGATATCTTGATTCTCGAAACTGATCATGACATCAGCGAGCGAAAGCGGGCCGAAACTTATACAGCGCGGATGGCCGCCGTGGCTTTGGCTTCTCATGACGCACTCTTTGGGATCACCCCACAAGGTTATATTGAAACTTGGAACCCAGCAGCGCAGAGAGTTTTTGGTTACTCAGCGAATGAGGCCATCGGTCAACATGTTAGGATTTTGGCGCTGTCCGCCATGCACGAAGGGCAGAGCAAAATTTTGCGGCAAGTGCAGAATTCCGAAACTGTCGGCCCCTACGAAGCGCGCCGCGTACGAAAGGACGGTTCAACTATCGACGTCTCAGTGGCAATTGCTCCTGTGAAGGCACCCGATGGTTCGCTATTGTCGCTCTCAGTTGCCGTTCATGACATCAGCGATCGTAAGGAGTGGGAAGCGCGTCAATGGTTGATGAACCGAGAACTGGTCCATCGCAACAAGAATTCATTCGCCGTCCTGCAAGGAATTATGCGTTCTACTTTGCGCCATTCGGTTAACCCAAAAGATTTTGCCGATGCCTTCTCAGGTCGCTTGCACAGTTTAGCCGCAGCACAAGATATGCTCACGGCAAGTGATTGGCGTGGCGCTGAACTCGGCGCCTTATTGCGCCACCAGCTCGCTGCATATGCTATGCCCGATGACACTCGCCTGGTTATTTCCGGCCCGCAGGTGAATCTTCCGCCTGAATATGCGGTGCCATTCAGCCTTATTTTCAACGAGCTCGCTACCAACGCCGTGAAATTTGGCGCACTTTCCGTGCCAACTGGAAGTATTCAAATTTATTGGCGGACTGAACGACCATCCCGCGAGAAGCTCGTCCTGTTTCTGACTTGGAGAGAGCGTGGTGGTCCACTTGTTGTTTCACCAGAGAAACTGGGCTTCGGCTTAACCTTGATTCAAAAAAGCATTGCCGATGCAAAAATTGAAAATGAATTTGCCCCAGATGGACTTACTTGCAAAATTGAATTGACGCTAAAAACTGCCAGAACCTCGAAATTCCGCCCAAAATCGTCTATTTCCAGCTTGAGGTCCCACTAGCCGGAACCATTCCATCTGCCAGGCGTTAAACAGGCATGATGACCAACTTTAAGCAGTCTATATATCATATCGCGCGGCCAATTGCCCTAGCAGCGCTGTTGCTGTCGGTTGCCCCGGTTTTAGCTGGTAGCTTCGCTGCGTTTCAAAATCCTGTTAAGCAATTCCCCTCATCCGGGGAATCTGGGGAATCTGTTGTTTACAGCAGCGGTGAAGTTGTTGTGGTCAACCAAAGCTAACGACCACAGAACCTTAGCCGTCGCTATAGTTTGTCAGATCATTAGGAACTTCGCCGCCATGATCTTATTTGGCAAGTGAATTGCAGCATCCTCACTAAGCCTTGAGCTCCCAGGTCACATGCCAATGTAAACCATCGGGTCGATAGTCTGTGTGTGCTTTGCCTCCTAAAGAGATGGCGACAATATTATTTAAAACGCGTGTTCCGAACCCGCGACGCACAGGCGGTTTTTTAATTATTGGTCCGCTGGTCTCCAGCCATTCGAAGAAAACCAGTGCAACGCCGGAGGCGTCGGAAATATGCCAGTTGATTGCAACGCGCCCTCGGTCCACTTTCAGCGCGCCATATTTAATTGAGTTAGTTGTCAGCTCATGCATCGCCAAGCCCAGCGCTTCGGCATGAACTGGCGTTAATGCAATATCTGGTCCCGATATAACAACTGACTTATCAATATTATTTACCAAAACGCCAACCTGAGATTTCACTAACTCATGTATAGGTATGGCCTGCCACTGCTGTTTCGCCAAAATGTCATGAGAAGCTGAAAGCCCCTGGATGCGGCCGTTAAATGCCGTGATAAAACCGTTCAACGAAGTGCTACTACGTTCAGTCTGGTGTGCGATCGACTGGATTACGGCGAGTTGGTTTTTGGTTCTGTGGGCCAACTCTCGCATGAGAAGCTGGCGATGCTGGCGTGCGGCCGTTCGTTCGGTGATATCACGTATTATGGTTGAATAGCCTTTAGTGAAACCAAAAGAATCCGTGATAGGTGCATCGACGAATTCGACGTCAATACGCCGCCCGTCGCGACTGAGACGCACAGATTCCGCACGCACAATTTCTCCAGCAAGTATTTTGGGGCGCTGGGCGTCAAATTCAGGACGCAGTCCTTCAGGCACTAAAATTGATTTGGGCTTACCAATAATTTCATCAGGAGTGTATCCGAATAAAATTTCGGCCCCTTTATTCCAGGCATCAATGTTACCATCCCGCCCGACGCCGATTATAGCGTCACCGGAAGATGCAATGAGTGTGGCCAGTCTTGCTGAAGTTGCCATGGCCGCGTTGAGCGATTCTCTGACATTTTCAATTTCAGTTATGCGATATTTTTCCGGTTCGACTTTCTTCCCTTGCGCAAGTGATGTCGCGTAGCGGCTCAGATTTGCGACTGGTCCTGCAATTCTTGAGGCCATCATAGCAGTGGCCAAAATGGATAGACCAAATGCAACCAAGCCACCCAAAATAGTATAGACCATCGCCGCTTGAAGCGGTGCCGTAAGTTCCGATTGTGTTACTGCCACAACAGATGTCCATCCAGTTATAGGCGAACGCTGAAAGGAACTTAAAACTGGGGTACCTTGCAAAGTTACATTTTCGAATATACCAGATGTAGCAACTCCAGTGCTCACGACTGCAAGCTGGGGACGTGCGGCTGTTCCTACCCGCTGCTCTGCTTCCATGCTGCGCGCCACGAATTTTCCCGATTGGTCAACTACAGCAGCGACCCAAGTATTTTTTATACTCGCATCACCAAAGACATTGTTGAAAATGGATACACTGACTTCGGCTGCCAATCCAGATTCTACAGAATTGCTTTCGTTAAAAACCGGCACTGCCATCACAACGGTGGCGTTCTCCATTCCCTCTCCGAAGACCTCCGATACGGCAGAGTTACCCGCAAACGCGCGCGCAATGAATTCGCTGGTCAAACTGCGTTTGGCGGAATTAGGTATTGTGTCTGTAAATAATTCTATGGGACTTCCGTTTGATGAAAAGCTCCATATTCTCAAAATTCGTGCGAACTTGGCCTTCTTGGCCAATCGGTTGTCAAACTCGAGGTCGGCCGAAGAACGAGATCCAACAGTTATTGCAATGCCAGTCAATTCTCCCTTGAGTTCCACAAAATCGCGGTCTACCGCAGCAGAAAGTTCGTGGGCCGAATAGTGTCGCTGAGATTCAATCGCTGCGCGATTTGCTGTAGCCAAGCTAAATGTGACAAGCGCAAACAGAACAATGAGAGGAGCGATAATCAGCGTGACTAAAGATATAGCACGGAATCTAATTGACTTCGAACCTACAGAATTCATTTAATCAATCTCATGGTTGCGGTTCTCGACCTTCACATCACTATCCAATATCATTTTGGTGAATTATGCTAGGGTCAATCACAAGGTTCATACAGGAAACACACTATGCCGGCCACGCAACACAGGGGTATGAAGAACCGACAGGCAATAATTTTGGCTGTCGACATTGGTGGTTCGCATATAAAGTTGAAACGCAGCAATGCCGATGAGGAATTGCGTAAAGTCTCTGGCGCAGACTTCAATCCAATTTCCTTGATAAAGATGATCAAGCGCCTCACCGAAGGCAAACCTTTTCATAAAGTGAGCATCGGTTATCCCGGGCCTGTCGTGCACAATAAGATATTAGCAGAGCCTCATAATCTTGGCACAGGTTGGGTTAAGTTCAACTTTGAAAAGGCACTGGGCAAGCCGGTCAAGATTGTTAACGACGCCTTGATGCAGGCGGTCGGCAGCTATTCCGGGGGCCGCATGCTTTTTTTAGGTCTTGGGACAGGTCTTGGCGCGGCGATGATTGTCGAAAACGTCACCCAGCCTATGGAGCTAGCTCATCTTCTATATAAAAAGAACAAAACCTTTGAAGACTACGCTGGCAAGCGCGGCCTCCAAAAACTTGGCATCAGGAAATGGCGCAAAAACATTTTCGAAATTGTTGACTATCTGACCGCAGCACTAGAGCCAGATTCGATTGTTATTGGCGGGGGCAACGTCACAAAGCTAGATCATATGCCGCCCAAATGCCGCGTTGGTTCAAATGCAAACGCATTCACAGGGGGCTTTGCAATTTGGGAGAACAAGGATTTGATCATCTGAGAGCGGCCAAAAATGGGCTAATATTGGTGAATGCTGAAGACCATTGATACGTGCCTCTTTTGTGCCACACCGCAGCAGTAAAACTGATAGCTGTGAGAAACCCACATTCGTTTGACTTGAACTTGGAGATCGATGATGCCAGTTAACTTTGCCTGCGATCTCACAGGAACCGCAACGCCGCTTACGCATTTTTGGGAGTACACCGTTGGCAGTGGTCATGCCACTCTAGCGTTGCGGGCGGATTGGCAAGCACAATTGCTGCGCACTCACGACGAACTTGGCTTTCGCCATATGCGCTCCCATGGTTTGCTCTGTGATGACGTTGGAGTTGAGGCACTAAATTCCGCTTCGATATGCCAAAGCCAACTCCAACCCTTCGAAATCCAAGGTAATATTATAACGCTTGAACTTACGCTGCCGCCGCAAGCAGTGGCTTCTGTTAACATTGAATATGCTTCATTGCTGTCATGAAAAACCTGGAGCCATCAGATGAAGACCTGTTGGAGCGGTTTCAGCGCGCCGCGTTTAATTATTTTATGGAACATGCCAATGACGAAAATGGTTTAGTTGCCGACAAAAGCACTCAGGGTGCTCCCGCTAGCATTGCGGCCGTTGGCTTTGGCCTGTCCGGCTATCCCATAGGTGTGGAGCGCGGTTGGTTGACACGAGATGCCGCCGCCAAGCGCACCCTCGCAACATTGCAATTTTTTTGGAACAGCGAGCAGAGCGAAGACCCGTTCGCCACAGGATATAAAGGATTTTTCTATCACTTTCTCGACATGAAATCCGGCAAGCGCGTTTGGCAATCTGAACTGTCAATGATTGACACTGCATTACTATTGGCGGGTATTCTTGTAGTTGGTACTTACTTCGACCAAGATGGTGCAAACGAGAGAGAGATCCGCCATCTCGCCGACGCAATCTACGCACGTGTTGACTGGCAATGGGCACGCGGCGGCCAAGCAACTTTGCGACAAGGCTGGAAACCTGAAGCTGGATTCCTGCATTATGGTTGGGAAGGCTATTCCGAGGCAATCATCCTCTATGTGTTAGGCTTGGCCTCGCCGTCTCATCCGATAACGGATGATTGTTATGAAGGTTGGACATCAACCTATCAGTGGGAAAACATTTACGGCCAAGAGTTCCTATACGCTGGCCCGCTGTTCATTCATCATTTTTCCCATGCATGGATTGATTTTGCCGAGATTCAAGATCCGTTCATGCGCGAAAAAAATTGCGATTATTTCGAAAATACCAGGCGGGCAACATTTGTTCAGCAGGAGTATGCACGTCGAAATCCTTATGGGTATGAAGGTTATGGCGAGAACTGCTGGGGTTTTTCGGCAGGTGAGGGTCCCGGCTACAAGAATATAAGGATCGGCAGCAAAACGCGTCAATTTTTCGGATACACGGCGCGCGGCGTCCCATTCGGTCCTGATGATGGCACAATCTGCCCCAGTGCTATGCTTTCATCTTTGCCATTCGCGCCAGATATTACGCTTGCAGCACTGCGTCATTTGAGTTCGCACTATCCGCAAGTGATTGCAAACCATGCATTGCCAAGCGGGTTCAATCCAACATTTCAGAGTATTGATCCGACGGGATTGGTTACTGAAGGCCGTCTCGGCCTGGATCAAGGCATAACATTGTTGATGATTGAAAATTTTCGTTCAGGTCTAATTTGGAAGTTAATGCGGCAGTGTCCCACGATTGCAAACGGGTTGAGCCGTGCGGGTTTTGCAGGGGGCTGGCTAAAATGACCATGCCGAAAAGCGAGAACAACATGCAACAAAATATTCAGCCTGCGATTGAAGCACGTAGCGATCAGATTGACGCCGCTTACATGAAAAATGTTCATCCCGAGGGTTGGAAAAATCCGAAACCGGCGGGGGTTTACAATCTGGTGGTTATCGGTGCAGGGCCTGCAGGGCTTGTTGCCGCGCGCGGCGCTGCCGCTTTAGGTGCAAAGGTGGCTTTGATAGAGCGCGGGGCTATCGGAGGTGATTGCCTGAATGTGGGATGCGTGCCTTCAAAGACACTCATCAGAACCGCGAGAACCTATGCCGATATGCGAGCTGCGCGTAACTATGGAGCCCAGGACCCTGGCGTTATCGATGTCGATTTCCAAATGGCGATGGAACGCATTCGAAGCATCCGAGCGCGGATTAGCAAGTCAGATTCAATAAAAAGGCTGAGCGAAGAGGGAATTGATGTTTGCCTCGGGGCTGCACGCTTTTCCGGACCAACGAGCGTTGTTGTGGACAATCAAACACTGCATTTTAAGAAAGCGCTGATCGCAACTGGCGCGCGCCCCATGATACCTGACGTCGCTGGATTAAATGACGCAGGTTATTTGACGAATGAAACCGTTTTCGATTTGACAGAACTTCCACGCCGATTGTTGGTGGTTGGCGGCGGGCCACTCGGATGTGAGCTGGCGCAAGCATTTTGCCGATTGGGATCGCAAGTCACCATCGTCCAAGACGAAGCCATGTTTTTGCCCGGGGAAGAACGCGATGCAGCGCAACTGCTTTCAGGCTCATTAGCGCGTGACGGAATTGAAATACGTCTCAATACAACCTTTGAATCCGCGCGCCGCGAAGGCACAAGCAAGATTGCCTCACTCAGGAGTGTGGATTATGCATCGACGATCGAATGTGATGCAATCCTCGTGGGTGTGGGTCGTGCGCCAAATGTGGACAACCTGAACTTGGAAGCCGCGGGTGTACGCTACGACAGCGCCGAAGGCATTTCAGTCAATGACTTTCTGCAAACGACGAACAATCGGATTTATGCGGCTGGTGACGTTTGCTTGGAACACAAATTCACTCATACTGCGGATGCCTCCGCGCGCATTGCCCTACAAAATGCCCTGTTTCTGGGTCGTAAAAGGCTAAGCTCACTCACCATTCCGTGGTGTACTTACACCGACCCCGAGATTGCTCATGTAGGCATGTATGTCAGGGAAGCGACGGCCAAAGGAATTGCCATAAATACGATCACCATTCTCATGCATGACGTGGACAGGGCAATCACCGATGGTGAAGAAGAGGGCTTTGTAAAGATCCACTTGCGCTCTGGTACAGACCAAATTCTTGGCGCAACGATGGTGGCTCGCCATGCGGGCGAAATGATAAACGACGTTACGCTCGCTATTGAGAGAGGATTGGGCTTGCGCGCATTATCGAAAGTCATCCATGCCTATCCGACCCAGGCAGAAGCGTTCAAGAAAGCGGCAGACGCCTATAATCGCACACGATTGACCACAACACTCAAATTTCTGAGTAAACGCTGGTTAGCTTGGTCCCGTGGGCATCTGTAAGCCGTTTGAGATGATGGTCCTCGGCTGCCTCGGCCCTCGTAAAAAAAGTCTGTTTAAACCGGTGTAATTCTTGGCATCAATGGCGCATCCCAAGGGGTTAGCTGCGTTGTGTCTTGAAAAATCTTCGACAATGCGACAGTATTGATTATAGCAGACCAGCCATCCGGCAGTTGTTGGACCATATGCGTTACTTTAGTAAGGGCAAATGAAGGCAGTTTTAGCAGCCATTAGGAACAGTCAGAATCTCCTTCGTCTTGATTGGATGAAGGAGGCACTGCTGGGGCTTTTTTCCCCCCGCATGTCGGTTGTTGCGTTCCACCTTGATTATTTCGTTTTTCCGCCTGTGATTATCTTCTGTCTTGCCGCTTCCATCAGATTGTTAAATGCCACCCTCATCGCGGTATTATTTTTTGGCGGGCTGGCGGTGTGGACTTTGGCCGAGTATCTCCTACACCGTTTTGTCCTGCATCATTGGCCTTACTTTTCCGGTCACCACAAAGCGCATCATGATTCTCCACGCGCCCTGATCGCTGCACCCACATTGTTCACAATGGCTTTCTTCGCCGCTAGCTTCTGTCTTCCCCTGTGGTTGCTTTCTGGAGAGGCCATTGCTCTGTCATCATTTGCAGGTTTCCTCACTGGCTATATCGCTTTTGGGGCTGTTCATCAGGCGGTGCATCATGCTGAAGGGCAAGGCTTGCTGCTGCGCCACTTTAAGCGGCTGCATGCCATCCATCATCACGGATCAAGCGAACAAAATTTCGGTGTCCTCACAAGTTTTTGGGACAGGGTATTTGGTACCTATTCGGCCCGCATCACACGTTCTTGATTGTTGCCCAGCTTGGGAAGCTAAAACCACTCGCCGTAGACTGGATCGTACTTTCTGCTGTCCCGTGTCTGCGTCTATTGGGCGGGGAGTTTTATTTGGCGGACGAGAACTTTATTGGACTGGCTTGGGGAGCTGGTTTGAATGTAGCAAGCGCCAAAATGCGATCCTTTTCGTGTGGAAGGTCCGGTTACCCGTGCTTACTATGTGCTTACTTTTCTCAGTGGGTCTGATTTTAAATTCAACTAAGTTATTGAACTAATTGGCGCACCCGACAGGATTCGAACCTGTGACCTCTGCCTTCGGAGGGTAGAACACCTTGTCTTTTGACGATCACCTGTGTCCGCCCTGAAATAACCAAGTATTGAAATCAAAGGGTTTTCGTGTATGGTCGTTCGTGTCTGTTCACTGACGTATTCAATTCGGTGGTGAGCAGGTGGTGAGCAGGAATGGCCTATGAGCAAAAACCCAAAAGTGGCAAAGCTATCAAATCGATTGATTGAAAGCCTCACCCCTCGAAGCAAGCGCTATATCGTTTGGGATGAGGCTAGGAAGGGTTTTGGCCTTAGGGTGGAAGTATCGGGCCTTAAATCCTTTATCGTGCGCTACAGAGCGGCTGGCGGCGGCAGGAATGCACCTGCCCGTGAAATGGTGATTGGCCGCTATGACACTTGGAAAGCTGACGATGCACGAAAAGAGGCCGGAAAGATTTTCAATCGGGTGGACGCTGGACAAGACCCCGCTTCCGACCGCAACCGCAAACGCACCGAATTGACCATGTCGGGTCTTTGCGAGCTTTACCTAAAGGAAGGCACTGCAAACAAGAAAGCCTCAACCCTCGCCATCGACAAAGGCCGTATTGAGCACCACATCGTGCCATTGCTGGGCAAACGGCTGGTTTCGGAAGTAGACAGCCGTGACATCAAACGTTTCATGCAAGATGTGGCCAAGGGCAAAACCAAGGCCGACATCAAAACCAAATTTCGGGGCCGTGCCATCGTTGAAGGCGGCAAGGGCACTGCAGCTCGCACAGTGGGCTTGCTGGGCGGCATATTCACATTTGCCATCGAAGAAAAAATGCGCGCTGATAATCCGGTGCGTGGCGTGAAGCGCTTTGCTGATAACAAGGGCGAACGCTTTCTGTCTGCAAATGAGCTGGCCAGCCTTGGCGAGGCCATCCGACAAGTGGAGGCGCAAGGCGCAAACAAATTCGCAATCGCTATCATTCGTCTGCTCACCTTCACAGGCGCTCGCAAAAGTGAAATCACAAAGTTGAAATGGCAGGAAGTGGACTTTGACCGCTCATGTTTGCGGTTGGCCGATTCAAAATCAGGCGCGAAAGTAGTTCCCCTTGGCCCGCCCGCGTTGGCTGTTCTTTCCGGCCTCATACAAAGCGATGAGTCGCAATTCGTCTTTCCGGCTGAATCTGGCGGCTTGGCATTTCAGGGGACCGAAAAGGTTTGGCGCAAGCTGAGGCTGGCCGCTGGTTTGACTGGCTTGCGCATTCACGATTTGCGTCATTCGTTTGCAAGTGCAGGCTTGCTGGCAGGCGACAATCTCGCCATCATTGGAAAATTGTTGGGCCATGCCGATGTCAAAACGACTGCCCGTTATGCCCACCTTTCCGATGATCCAGTGAAGCAAGCCGCAAATCGAATCTCAAACTCAATTGCCGCCGCAATGGAAGGCGGCCCCAGCGCTGTGATTGTCAAACTGAAGGGCTCAACTTAAACTTGGCTCGTGCGGCGCTGAGATTGTTGTTCGCAAAGGCGTCAGCCATAGTGGGATGGAGCGAAAGCAGAAGAGCGAGACCGATGGTAATCGCCGGATGGCAAACGGTGAACAAGTGCGCGCGTTGCCCACCTCGCAATGAGGCGCAAGCCCTCGGTGGATTTCTCAGGATATTGGCAGAAGCACTTAACAGAACATTGACCTCAAGCATATTGAGTCTATGTTTGGATGATTCGGCAACATGGGGTCAACTATGACTGTTTGCGTAGGCGTGGCGGTCAATGACTGTTTGGTATTCGCTGCCGATAGCGCCTCTTCATTAGTTAGGACAAATCCTCAGTTGGGGACGAGTGAAGTGTTGAACGTGTATCAACACGGGGATAAGGTTTTCAATCTTTTTAAGACACTTCCTATTTGCGCAATGACTTGCGGAATGGGCAATATTGGCCAAGCGTCAATCAGCACTCTCGCAAAAGAACTTCGTCGAAGAATAATGAAGGGTGATGCTGACTGGAAAATAGACAAGGCAAACTACACGCTTGAACAAATCGCCATCAAGGCACGAAAACTATTTTTCGACGAGCATTTTTGCAAGCTCAATCCCGTACCTCCTGCTCCTCATTCATTGGAATTTTGGATTGGTGGTTACTCGTCGAATTTCGATGCGGGGCATGAAATATGGAAAATTACAATTGAGAATGGGAATTGTGCGGCCCCGATCTGCGTATTAAAGGGTGGCGGAACGGGACTTTTTTCTGGCGGCCAACCGGAGGCAATTCATAGATTGGTAGCGGGGTTTGATCCTCGAATTTACGATGAATTGATCAAGAGCGGCGTTGATCAAAAAACTGCTTCAGACCTTATGAACCACCTAAAATCAAAGCTGGAATCGTCGCTTGTTTTCCCGACGATGCCAGTTAGGGACGCAATTGACCTTGCTGATTTTATGGTTGAAACTACAAAACGCTACTTTCGTTTTCTTCCTGGTGCAGATATTGTCGGCGGCGACACGGATGTGGCGGTCGTAACCAAATACGAAGGTTTTAAGTGGATTAAGAGAAAACACTTCTATAGTCAGAGCTTGAATATACTGGAGACCGATCATGCTTAAGCAAAAGAAGAGCGAGACAAATCTAGATTTTTCTAGGACTTTGCCTATGCCCAAATATGAATATCAGAAGGCCTCCAACGGTGGGTTCACCTATAAATATGATGATAAATCTACCGAAAAAGACGACAAGAAAAAAAAGATTGATTTACATATTCAAAATCTGAAATTTGTTTGAACCGGAGCTAGCGGCGCTAGTCCGACTTTCCGCCCCGTGCCACAACTTTGAGCGAACCATTGGGCAACGGCCTTTGAAGCTTGCCAGCGCTAGTCCAATCCGCGCTTAACCAAGTTTCCCATTCATCCGGTTTCGTTAGAATGACGGGCATAGCCTTCGGATGGATTGCTCCAACCTCGGCATTCGGTTCACAAGTCAGGAACGCGTAGAGGTCGTTGACAGTTTCGCCCTCTTTGACCTTTCGCACCGATTTCCATTGCGGAACCCAGACACCCGCAAAAAAGGCAAGCGGCCTGCTTTCGTCCAATGCAAACCAAGCATTTTGCTTTTTGCCGTCAGGCAAAGTCTCAGGTTCGGCAAATGATGTGAAGGGCACCAAGCACCGATTGGCAGGCCCAAGCCAACGCTTCCAATGGGCCGACGCGGTGTTGCGTACATTGGTGATGCCTGAATCGCTATTGCGACCTTGCAAGGCAAATGCGGGGCTTGGCAGACCCCATCTTGCGTTGCCAATTATTCGCTCACCATTTTGCAGTCGCACAATCGGAGAAGGGTAATCAGGAAACACATTGTCTCGTGTTGGTTCATTCGCGCCCAGATCACGCAGTGCCTTTACGAGTTGGCGAACAGCTTCTCTCTGTGATGTGATTTGATAGTTGTTGCACATGATTGTCCAGCCAAGCACTCTTGAGGCGGAGTTTCAAGCCAAGCCACCGACAAAGCCGCTGGTTTCGCCAGAGCGCACCATGGCCAGTCGGACTTGCCCCCGGCAACCACGGGCCTTGCAAATGGTTTCGCGCTCCAACTCGTCCACATAGAGGAAGCCGCGTTCTGCACCTTGGCGCAACACTTGTGCAGGTGTGACGAAATGCACATGGCCGCAAACTTTGCACGTGGCCTCAAGTCGTTGCTCAGGATCAAGGTCACGGATTTGCAGGTTGGCTTTCCAGTTCATATGAAATCCTCTGCGGTTGGAATGCGGGTATAAGAAATCTTGCCGCCCACATGGCCACCTGCTGGCGGGTTCCAAGGGCCAAGGCTCACGACAGTTCTGGCATAGCGATAATTGAGCGTGTCCATGGTGGCCGTAATGGCCTCCCATTTTCGACGCTCACCTTCATCATCAAGCAGGAAGTCCATTTGACGGGCGCTGGCAAGAGTGATGTCGGTGAGGGTTACCCCGACGCGAAAGATTTTTGTGCCTTTGGGTAAAGAGTCGTGGACTTCCGCCCAAACAATTCGCAGAGCATCGAGAATGGCTGCATCGTCCCGCACCATCGGCAATGAGCGGTGCCTCGACCAAGTGCCATCGGTTATCGCACACCAAACCCAAAGGCCGGAACAATAGTAGGAAGCTCGCCGCAAGCGCCGCGCTGCTTTCATCAAGAGCAGACGTGCAATCTCATAGGCGGCATTCAAGGTGCGGGCCTCTGGTGGCAAGACGCGGCCGTGGCCAAACATGCCCCGCTCGGTTTCGGGAGCCTGAATGTCATACCCGTGAAGCGCATACCAAAGGCGCTCGCCCGTGACATTGCCCCAGATTTTCCGCATGTGTTTTGGCTGGATGGCATAGAGGCCGTGCATGTCCACGATGCCAAGCCCCGCAAGTTTTAGCGCCATGCGGCTGCCGATGCCGGGGATGTCATCAAACGGAATATTGAGAAGTGGGCCGGGCAGAATGTCTGGATGCCACACCGTTACACCATTTGGTTTGTCCTGCTTGCAGGCAATCTTGGCGAGTTGCCGATTGGCAGCAAAGCCTATGCTGCATGTGACGACGCTGCCCACGCTTGCAGCAAGATTGTCCTTTATCTCTTTGGCCAATCTCAGCGGATCGGCAATGCCACGGCTGTCCAGTTTGCAGCTCAGCTCATCAATCGACTTCACAGTGTCAATCGGAAGGNNTCAATCTCGGAAAGCAGAGTGTTATGAGCGCGGCGATAGAGGTCTGGTTTTTGCGGCACCAAAATCAAGTCAGGGCAGATGGCCAGTGCATCGTCCACTCGCATCACATTTTGCACACCAAACTTCTTGGCCTCGCGTGAGCAAGCTATGACACAAGTGCGATTGGTGCCTTCAAACGGAACAACCCCCACCGGCTTGCCGCGCAGCTTCTTATCGGCCTGCTGCTCCACGCTGGCAAAGAAGCCATCAAAATCGAGATAGGCGCGTTCAATAGTTGTCGGCAGGCGCATGGCTGTGCGTCCTTAAACATTGCTGTTAAAGTGAAAGGGATTTTCCGGCTGGCGGAATGTTCCGTTTATGTTCCCATCTTAGAACAAGAGTCAAGGGCAGTTTTCACGCTCGGATCAGCTCTCAATGGTCAGGAACAATTGCTTGGCCTCACTTGGCACATTGCCTGCACAGCATTCAGGACAAACGCTGATTTCGTCTAAAAGGTGCAATTCCATGTGGGGCTTGTAAGGCAGCTCACTAGGATTGATGTTCGTGATTGTCTTGCAGGCCATGCAGGTGAACACCAAACGCTTGCGCTGGACAATGAGGTCGCCGAGGGTGCGGGGCTCGCGTGGTGTGCGACCAAACATTCAATGCGTCCTTTGCCAATTCTGGATCATGTCTTCCGTAACATCGCTGGCGTAGCAAATTGGTGAATATCCACCTGGCCTCGAATAGGCGCTTCTGCGACCACAAGAGTGGCCCGCGCGGTCGGCATTGTAAGGGCAAGGGCAGTTGCCGGGATAAGACGCAAGACTTTGTTTGATGATTTGCTGAATGATGCCTTGCCGGTCGGCTAGTGACTTCTGTGGCGCAACCTGCGGCACTGGTTGAGGTGCGGGGTTTTGTGCTTTTTGTTGGTTGAGCGGTTGTTGAACGATGGGTGGCGGAGTAGCTGGAACTGGAGCAGTGCGGGGTGCAACTACTTGCTGCGCTGATTGCTGAGCATGATTTGCCAAGGGTGTTGGCGGTATTGCTACAGCAATCGGCTGAACTGTGGATGGCGCGTCTGGAAGTTGTTGCCAATGCAACGTCCAGCCCGCGACTCCGCCCAAGAGTGCGGCCAGAACCCATCCTCTGTTGCTTCGTTTAGGATTGGCCATGCAAGCATATAGACACGGCTCGCCCTAGTTGGGCAAGAGCGGGGGTTGCAACCTATTGCTTTGGATTTTGGTTGTGTTAGCGTCCGGGTCGGGGTTGTGGGGGCAGTTAAGTGGGCAACAAATTGAAATCGGTCGCGCTTTGCGGTGCACTCTTCTTGGCGGGGTGTGCCAGCGCAAGTGTCATGGATTTGGACGCGAACACAGTTCAAGTTTCAGCAGGTGCGGCACCGGTGTGCGGGGCAATCGGTGCTCAAAACTATGCTGTTAAAACCGCCGCCTACCAGACACTCCGGCGAGGCTTCGACAAGTACATCATTGGAGGTGCCCAAGCGACAGCACAGGAAAGATTTGCAGGTTACACTCCGATGTATGCAAACAGCTATGGCAACACCACGATGATTACTGGTGGCGAACCAATCATGATGACCGAGCATGGTCAAAATCTAGTAGTGCATATGTTCCATGCCACCGATCCGGGGGCTGAAAATGCAATTGACGCAAAAACCACACTCGGGCCTGATTGGCAAAAGATAATGGCTAAGGGGCCGGGCGTAACTTGCACCGGCTAATTGCATGTAACCAATACCGCAAATTTCTTAGCCTTCGATCCGATGTCTGAAAGTGAAAGCTTGTCGGTAGATTGGGCAGACTGATATGAAATTGAATGAGTGTCGAGAAAATTGGTGACTATATTCGCTTTAATCGAGAAATTGATATTTTGCGGCATCGCGCCAGTTGCCTTTAAAACTGCCAGGTCATTAATCCGAGCGTTGACTACTCCAATGACATTAGCTGCTTCGTCCATCAGTGGACCGCCGCTGTTTCCGGGTTGAACGGGGGCGGTGATCTGAAAAAACCGCACGTCGTCGTTTAGGCCGGCCAAGGATGAAATGTTTCCTCCAACTATGTTACCCGATTGACTAAGTATGCCTGCAAAAGGGAAGCCATAGACAGCGACGACCTCACCAGCTCTTGGCGAAGGAGTGGTGCGAAGTTTAGCAACATCCCCATCTGGAAACTTTCGATCAGTTTTCAGGATTGCCAGATCATTCTCAACGTCTTCTCTGACAATTTCTAGTCGATCCGGGGAATTGCCTTCTTGGGTAAATTGGATTGAATGACAATTGTCAACAACGTGATGGTTAGTAAGTATGTATCCATCCCCGCCTACGATAATGCCTGTGCCAGTTGATGGGCCTGTTTTAGCGGTCGCAGTTTGTTCGGTTGTGCCTTGGTTGGATTGCGTATTTTGTGGTTTGTTGGTAGACGCGGTTGGTGACGGCTCAGGTGTATTGTTCTTAATGCAATCGGAAAGTCCCCCCAAAACCTGAACGATATTCTCTGGCACGAAATCATAATTGAAATCTTCGAACCGCATGTGAAACCGCGTTGAAGCCGCCAAATTCTTTGTAGTGCTGTCTTGGAAGTTGCTGGGTACACTTAAGTAAATCGTGGTTTGGTCGAAGTAATATGCTGGGTAGCGTTGCCAAGGGCTTGGTTCGAATTGAAGCCATACGTCTATGTGCTTGCCGGGCGCACCTGCCCAAACGGGATTGTGGAACGCAAAGTCCAAATTGTAGTTTCGGTAGACGAAAAGATAGAAAACTACGCCGCTATTGAATGTAGCCTCGGCTGAGCAGCCCGTGAAGGTTCCATCATCTTTAAAAGTAGTCTGCCCACTCCATCCGGAGGGCATTTGAATAGGCGCGCCGGTCACTGTGGAAGGACTCAACAGTGCGAAAATTAGTAAAACTAGAAGGCGAATTTTCCCCATCGAACCCAAGCAAGCACTTCTTCGCATTCGAGGCAAGTTTCGGATGAACCTGGAGGATAGCTGACGCAACCAAAACCTGGCTGTTGGAAATGTTGGGCTGACTGGAATATATGTGGAAAATGGATAGAATTTCGACGCGAAACTTTGTTGGGCCAAGTTCTAGACCTATAATGCGAGCCGCTGGGATAGAGGCCACTCGAAACGCGCTGCACCGCCGCCCGCCCAGTGTTTTCAATCTGGTACGAATGAGGTACGAATGCCAATGGCAGATCTTATCCCCGATGGTTACATTACCTGCCGTGAGGCTTTTCAAACATACGTGACGATAATTCACGACGCAAAATTCATGAGTCTTGTAGGACCGAAATACGACCCTCAAGACGGAGAGCAATTGAAAGCCGCATTGGCATGGAAAGACAACTGGAATGGGCGCTGTGACGAATTCGAAAAGTTGTTTCTCGCATTCTTTGCAAAAGGAGAACTAGAAGCGCTGGTTCGCGTTCCACCGTCGAATGAAAACATTCGAATCCTTCCGGATGATTGGAGGCTGGCTTCAACGTGGCCAGATTGCCCTTTCCGTACCGATAGGATACTTGCGTTTAACGATAGCCCGCTGGCCAAGTTCGATAAACGAATCCCATTTCTATCAAAAGCGGAGTTCACAGTTTGGCTTAAAGGCGAGTTGCGTAAACACCTACTAAACGAATTGAAATATGGCCGCATTGAGCTTGAAATAGCCAAGGCAAGAGCGAGGGCTTTAGGAATCGAGCTAGAACGCAGACCTGATCCGTCCATGTTTGATCCGATGAGCGAAAGCGATTGGACGCTTCCAATGGTGGTAGCTTGGATAGCATTTAAGGACATTGAGAAAGTTCGTGGCCAAATGAATTCATGGCGCGCTGTGACCGAAGATTTGGTTGAGCGAACCCAAACAGGCTTACACAGCCCAGATTTAAAAGTTTGGAAAGTGAGGCCCGTTCAAAATGCAATGTTGAGGTTGATGGCCTTTGAAGAGGCCATTCAATGGGATTCTGGTGGCAACCTCGCTGGCAACCAAGAAATGGAAAAGCTAATCGAGGGTGCAATCAAACAGTTGTGGAACCAACTTGGCAGCGGCGGACTTGTGGCGCGAGGAAAGCTGCCATATCGTCCACGGCAAGAAATACCAAAACACTATTGGCAGGATTTGCAGCGCAACAACCAAGATTTTATTGAAGATTACGTTTCGCGCAGTGTTCAAGGGGAAAACTGGTTAGATAGCGAGGAAAAATGGTTTGACGTTACCGTTCCACGCGAAGACGTGCTGGAAGTTTGGCAAGCACAGTTATCGCGAATTGCAATATGGGACTTCGCTGAACGGAAGCTTTCGGGCGACCCGGCAAAGATAGGGCAACTGGTAACTGATATTTACGCTTCCATTTGGAAAGGTGATATTGGGACGGCGGGCCTGAGTCTATTACAGGACAACGGCAGCAAGCCCGGCCCGGACCTTTTTGAAAATCTCACACGTTTTGACTTGGCGGAGGCGGCGCTGGGTCAAGCTCAATTGAATCGGATAGGCGAGCAAAAGGCATATGAGATTCTGACCTCGTGGAACATGGAAGACTACCGCAAAATCAACTACCACTATGCCTATCAATTCGTCCGTGGAAAATCGGTGGAATCAGAAAGCACCAGTGATAACCAAGAGTCTCAATACAAGCGCGGCCTCTATGCAGATGAAGCTGAATTAGAACAATGGTACATAAGTTGGCCTCCTAAAATAGAGGTCAAAATTGATAACCAGCTTGAAAAACAATCGGGTGCCCAGTACGAAGCAATGACATTACCGACATTGGTCGTCTCCCCCGCTATTTCAAAAGTTGACTTGGAGCGGGCCTACAAAACTAGGGTTGATGAGTGGCCGCCAGATAAGACTGCACCAACGGTGAGTGATGACCAAAAATTTCTTAAGGGATTAAAACCGAACATCACCCGTGAGCGGTGCAGAGAAATACGAAAA
>PLXI01000133.1 GCA_003151375.1 Hyphomicrobiales bacterium | reverse complement strand
ATCGCAGATGCACCGCAAAATCCGTTCCCCGCCGGTCGATCGCGATCGCTTAAGGGCAGGGGCGGCGTGATTGGATGGCTGCGCGCCAATCTATTCCCGTCGATTCCCTCGACGGTGATCTCGCTGCTGCTGATTTTTCTGCTCGCCAAGGCATGCGTGAGCCTGGTGCAGTGGGGTTTCTGGAACGCGATCTGGATCGCCCCCGATGGCCAGAGCGGTGCCTGCCGGGCGATCCGAGGGCTTGGCGCCTGCTGGGCGGTGATCCCCGAGAAGTTTCGCTTCATCCTGTTCGGCACTTATCCCTTCGATCAGCAATGGCGCCCGGCGCTCGCCACCCTGACCTTCATCGCGCTGTTNNGGCGTATTGATGTGGGGCGGCATCTTCGGGCTGTCGTTCGTTTCCCAGGACCGCTGGGGCGGGCTGCCGGTGACGTTGATCCTTGCGACATTCGGGCTTGCCTTCGGCTTTCCGCTCGGCATCCTCGTAGCCCTCGGCCGCCGTTCCAGGCTGCCCGCGATCCGCTCGCTATGCGTGCTCTATGTCGAACTGATCCGCGGCGTTCCCCTGATCAGCCTGCTGTTCATGGCGAGCGTCATGTTTCCGCTGTTCATGCCGCCAGGGGTTAACCCAGATAAACTTTTAAAGGCCGTGATCGGCACGTCCATTTTTGCATCTGCCTATATGGCAGAAGTAATACGCGGCGGCCTACAAGCCATTCCCAAGGGCCAAATCGAAGCAGCCCAAGCGTTGGGCCTGTCCTACTGGAAAATGATGCGCCTCATCGTAATGCCACAAGCTTTGAAGATCGTGATCCCCGGCATTGTAAACAGCTTCATCAGCCTATTTCAAGACACGAGCCTTGTGTCCATTATTGGTTTGTTTGATTTGCTGGGCATGGTGCAAGCGGGCTTCAATGATCCAAAATGGAAAAGCCCGCAAACTGGCAATACCGGATATATCTCTCTTGCTGCGATCTATTTTATCTTCTGTTTTTCCATGTCGCGCTATTCGCAATCCGTCGAACGCCGCACCAACCGGGGCCTTAAGAAATGAGCAAATCAAAGCAAACAAAGCCGACCATGGCTCTCGCTCCCGCAGCCACGACCACCTCTGCTGTATCTCTCACTCACGTCAACAAATGGTATGGTCAGTTTCATGTGTTGCGCGACATTAATTTGAATGTCGCAAAGGGAGAGCGCATCGTGATCTGCGGGCCATCTGGTTCTGGTAAATCAACCCTCATCCGCTGCATCAACCGGCTGGAAGAACACCAGCAGGGCGACATTGTGGTGGACGGCATTCCCCTCACCGCAAATCTCAAAAACATCGACGATGTGCGCCGCGAAGTGGGCATGGTGTTCCAACATTTCAATCTGTTCCCGCATCTCACGATTTTAGAGAATCTCACGCTGGCGCCGATTTGGGTGCGCAAAACGCCAAAGGCCGAAGCCGAAGCGACTGCGATGAAATATCTCGAACGCGTGAAAATTCCTGAGCAAGCCAAGAAATATCCGGGCCAACTTTCTGGCGGCCAGCAACAACGAGTTGCCATCGCACGGGCCTTGATTACCCACCCGGACCTGATTCTCGCCGACGAGCCGACCGGNNGATGAACCAACCTCAGCGCTTGATCCGGAGATGATCAAGGAAGTTTTGGAAGTGATGGTGGATTTAGCCCAAGGCGGCATGACCATGCTATGCGTCACCCATGAAATGGCTTTCGCCAGACAGGTGGCAGATAGAGTGATCTTCATGGACGAAGGCCAAATCGTCGAAGAAAACACGCCCGAATTTTTCTTCGGCAAACCCAAAAGCCCGCGCACCAAGAAATTCCTCGAACAAATTTTGCATTGATCTGCGGCTCTTGACGAGGCCCTCGTCACGCGCAAAATATGCGCCCTAATCGGAGTGTAGCGCAGTCTGGTAGCNNACCTGCTTCGGGAGCAGGGGGTCGGAGGTTCGAATCCTCTCACTCCGACCAATATTGTCCCTCAGCGCTTCAAACCGCTCCACGCCCCCACCAAGCTGAGACCCGCGATGGTGGCTTTCAAAGCATCGCCGATGATAAAGGGCACAAATACGCCAGTAATTGCGGCGGCGGCGGCATCCGCAGTTGTCATGCCCTTTGCTGCCACATACCAGATGGCAAGCCAGATCAGACCTGGCAGATAAAGAATGATGGCACCTGCAAAAGTGGCAGCCAACATGCGGCTAACCGAATTAATCCAACCCTTCTCGGCCAAATACCCCACCAAAGCGGCAGCAACCGCGAAGCCCACGACATAACCCATGGTTGGCCCGGGCAGATAAGCCATGTTCGCCGTAAAAACTCCAGACTTGGCTCCAGCAAAAACCGGAAAGCCAACCGCACCTTCCAATGCATACAGCCCAAGCGTTGCAGCGCCTAATCTCGCACCATAAGCACCGCCGACCAGCAACACGGCCAGTGACTGCAGTGACATCGGCACAGGCCACAATGGAACTTTCACTTGGGCCGCTGCAGCGATGAGCAAACTGCCTGCCAGTGCCAAAACAATGTTCCGCAACATCGTGTTTGAAATCGGCGTGAGACGTGTGGCTAAAGTGGCATTCATTTTATTCTCCCTATTTGTAACAGGTTTAGCCGCCCATCATTTCAACCGCAAGCCTGTTCAAAACTCCGGTCTTAGTGGCCAAGCTATCAACCATGGTGAAGTGATTGGCCCCGGTCACATCCAAAACCTGCGGGCGCAACACCGCCCAGCTTTTCCCAAGATCAGATGATTGGCGATGAAATTCACTCGATTCATTCTGTCCAACGGCCAAGGCCAATTTCGCCTTGCTGCGCGGCGTTATGGCAATGAGATTGAGCGCTTTGGCTTGTGCTTCATCCAAACGCAAACCACTATTGAGCGACGTTTTGATCAAAGGTGTCACATCAAACACACCTGAAAGCGAAACAACACTCTTGATTGGATTTGCAGGCAGGCCCCGCGCCGACCAATCTTCTGCCAAATAGGCCGCCGCCAAATATCCACCCGCCGAATGACCTGTAACAACAACGGCCTTGCGCTCTGCTGCGTTCAACACCTTTGAATAGAGTTGCACGAAAGCCTTGGCGCAGGAGGTTCGAATATCGCCAATTTTCACTTCTGGGCACAACGGATAGTTCAGCAGCCCAACCGATAGGCCCTGGCCGACAAAGCCTTCTGCCACAAAACTGGTTTCAAATTTCGAAAAGCCCAGCCAATAGCCGCCGTGAATGAAAATCACACAGCCACGCGCATTTTCTGCCGGATAGAAATCCATCACTTCGCGCTTGTTTGGCCCGTATGGAATGTCCACCACATGTTTCAATCTTTTTTGCGTGGCGGTGGACCTCACCTTCCAGTGCTTAAATACGGAAGCGGTATCTGCCACGGACAGGCTCGGCAGATATTCTTTATCGTACCAAGCAGAGTCTTTCATTCCAAAACCTCCGCCACGCGGCGGCGCAAAACCGGCAACACCTCTGCTTCAAACCAAGGATTGCGCTTCAACCAAACGCCGTTTCGAGGGCTGGGATGAGGCAAAGCGATAACTTTGCTATAAGGCGTGTTGGCGCGCACCAGCTGTGTAAGGCTGCTGGAGCTTTCGGGGAAGTGCCAAGCTAAAGCATATTGGCCCATCACCAAGGTGAGTTGTAAACTTTCAAGCTGTGACATGATTTTTGTACGCCAAGTTTGCGCACAAAGCGGACGCGGTGGCAAATCTCCGCCTGTACCGGTGCCCGGAAAACAAAAGCCCATCGGCACGAGGGCAAAAGTCTCTTCGTCATAAAACTGTTCGCGCGAGACGCCCAGCCAGTTGCGCAATCGCTCTCCCGAAGGATCATCAAAGGGCCGCCCTTTCGCATGTGTGATGCGGCCGGGCGCTTGACCTACAATCAAAATTCGCGCCGCTGATGAGGCTTGCAAGATAGGCCGCGGGCCAAGTGGTAGCCCTTCGCATAATTGGCACGCCCGAATGTCTTGCAGAAGTTGGTGCATTCTCTACGACTAAATCCCTTTGCTGGCTGGCGGTCAATGCGGTAGTTTCGAGTGCAATCAAGGAGGCCACCATGAACGCACCACTCATCCATCAGCCCAAGGGCTCCAACCAAGCATGGGTAGAGCGCCGCGCCAAAGCTGTCTCACGCGGCATCGGCATGGCAGCATCGGTGATGGTGGCCAGGGCAGAGAACGCTGAACTATGGGATATTGAAGGCAATCGCTATATCGACTTTGGTGGCGGCATTGCAGTGGTCAACACCGGCCACCGCCACCCCTTGGTGATGAAGCGGGTTTATGAGCAGCTTGAGAAGGTCACCCACACTTGCGCAATGGTGATGCCCTATGAGGTGTTCATCGAAGTGTGCGAAAAGCTCAATGCCGTTGCGCCTATCGCAGGCGAAAAGAAATCTGCACTCGTCACCACGGGTGCTGAAGCTGTCGAGAACGCCATTAAATATGCGCGGGCCTATACTGGCCGCAGCGATGTGATTGCCTTTCACGGCGGGTTTCATGGCCGTACTTTATTGGGCATGGCCTTGACTGGAAAAGTGGTGCCTTACAAAGTGAAATTCGGCCCTATGCCTGCTGGTATTTGGCATGTGCCCTTTCCAATTGCCAGCCGTGGAATCTCAGTTGAAGATTCGATCCACGCCATTGAAATGTTATTTAAAGCCGATGTGGAGCCCAGCCGTGTTGCAGCCATCATCATTGAGCCCGTGCAAGGCGAAGGTGGATTCTATGCCGCTCCCAAAGAACTCATGCAGCGTCTGCGTAAATTATGTGATGAACACGGCATCGTTTTAATCGCCGATGAAATTCAATCTGGCTTCGGCCGCACCGGAAAATTCTTTGCCATGGAACATATGGGTGTGGAACCAGATTTGATGACAGCGGCAAAATCATTGGCAGGCGGTTTTCCATTGGCTGCTGTGGTGGGTCGCGCCGCAATAATGGATACGCCAGACCCTGGTGCCATCGGCGGCACTTATGCGGGCAACCCCATCGCCTGTGCGGCAGCGATTGGCGTGTTTGAAGTTTTTGAAACTGAAGACATTCTAGGTAAAGCGCAAAAACAAGGCGAAACAGTTGTGAAGCGCCTTGCCGCCATGAAGGCCAAGGGCAAAGGCATGGCCATGGGCGATGTGCGCGGATTGGGTGCGATGTGCGCCTTTGATCTTGTCACCAAACATGGTGGCAATGAGCCGGACGCAGCGGGCACCAAGGCCCTTATCGCCAAATGCCTTGAGCGTGGATTATTGATATTAAGCTGCGGCGTTTATAACANNAGAACAACACCATCCGCCTGCTCCCACCACTCACGGTATCTGAAGCTGTGTTGAATGAAGGGTTGGATATTCTTGAGGCGGCTTTAGCGGGAAATTGATGAAATTCATTTTCTTTCCCGCAATTTTAGTTTTACTCAGCGGGCAATCGAGCGCCACTTCCCTCATCGAATATCACATGCACATGGCACCATCGGCTGAGGGTAAGCGTGTGGCGCTGACCTTCGATGCCTGCACGGGAAAGGTTGATGAACGCATTCTCACCACGCTCGTCGACAATAAAATAGAAGCCACCATCTTTGTCACGGGTCGCTGGCTGAAGCGCAATGCCCCAGCCATCGCCACACTCAAAGCCCATCCTGAATTGTTTGAAATCGAAAATCATGGTGCGCAACATCTTGCAGCAGTGGACGAACCGGTTTTGATTTATGGGCAACGCGCCGCTGGCTCTCCTGAAAATGTGAAGACTGAAGTGTTAGGCGGAGCCGCTGCTGTCAAAGCCGCCTTTGGAGGTGACACCACGTGGTTCCGTGGTGCCACTGGCGAGTATACCCAAAGCAGCGTTGACGAAATTAAAGCGTTGAACTTCAAATTAGCCGGCTTCACTTTTTCAGGTGATGGCGGTGCATTATTTTCAAGCGAACATGCCGCACGCATCATCGCCAAAGCCCAAGATGGTGATGTAATCTTGGCACATATAAACCAGCCCGGCCACAACGCTGGCGCTGGCGTGGCCGAAGGAATCCTTCAGCTGAAAGCCGAAGGATTCAGTTTTGTGAAACTCAACGAAGGTTTTTAGCCCAGCGCCTTTTTCAATGC